>CAKZJB010000213.1 GCA_936940865.1 uncultured Asticcacaulis sp.
CGGCGGCAATGGTGGCGTCCTGGTTGTCCGGCAGGGTGGCGGAAAAGTCGATATCCTCGCCCGTCCACTGGTTGGCGAAGACGACGACCATATCGCTTTGCGCGGCCAGGGCGGCGGCCCGTGCGGGGTCGGCGCCGTCGTCATAGACGATCTTCGCGCCTGGGAGACGTTTGGCGATCGCCTTCAACGGCGAGCTCGGGTGATAAAACTGCGGCCCCGGAAAGCCGGGATCGCCCAGGCCCGGCACGGCATTGCCGCCGACGCCGTGGACCTGCGACGAACCGCCGCCCGACAGCACGCCGACATCGGCATGGCTGCCGATGATGGCGACGGTTTTCGCGGTCTTGATCAAAGGCAGGATATTGCCGTCGTTCTTCAAGAGCACCATGCCGGCCTCGGCATCGGCCTGGGTGACACGGGCGTGGGCGGCCAGGTCGATCGGCGCGTCGGCAACGGGGGCGGCGTCCATCACGCCGGTCGCGAACAGGCTGCGGAGCACGCGGCGCGCCATGTCGTCGAGGCGGGCGGGGCCGACCTCGCCCTTGTCGATCGCCGCCGCCAGGGGTTCCTTGAAAAAGGGCTGGCTGTCGAAGGCATGGCCGGCCGATTCCTGGTCGAGGCCGTTGTTGGCGGCCCTGGCGGTCGAATAGACGGCGCCCCAGTCCGACATGACATAGCCCTTATAGCCCCAGTCCGTCTTCAGCACGTCGTTGAGCAGCCACTTGTTCTCACAGGCATAGTCGCCGTTCACACGGTTATAGGCGCACATGACCGAGCCCGGCCGGCCTTTTTCGATGGCGATCTGGAAGGCCAGGAGGTCCGAAACACGGGCGGCGTCTTCATCGATATTGGCGCTGATGAAATGGCGGCCGGTTTCCTGGGCGTTCAACGCATAGTGCTTGATGGTCGAGACGATATGGTTCGACTGGATGCCCTTGATCTGCGCGCCCACCATGATGCCGGCCAACAGCGGGTCTTCGCCGGCATATTCGAAGGTGCGGCCGTTCCTCGGCTCGCGCAGCAGGTTGATGCCGCCGGCCAGCATGACGTTGAAACCGGAATCGCGCGCTTCGGAACCGATCATCGCCCCGCCCTGGTAGGCCAGGTCCGGGTCCCAGGTCGCGGCCGTGGCGATGCCCGACGGCAGCGAGGTGCGCTCGCGCCAATGGTCGGCATCGTGCTGGGTGGCGACACCGATGCCCGCATCGGTTTCCCACTGTGCCGGAATGCCCAGGCGGGCGACGCCTGGAACATAGCCGGCCGACGACCAGCGCGACTCCGGCGGGCGTGTGTACCTGTCCTTCATGTCGGCGCCGAAATAGCCGAACACCAGGGTCAGCTTTTCGTCACGCGTCATCGCCTTGAGCAAAAGACCGGCGCGGGCGTCCGGGCCCAAGCTTTTGTTCATCCATGCGGAATGATCCCGCGCACCCGCCGCCAAAATCGGCGTTGACATGGAAGCGCTTCCAATAACAGCCGCGGACAATACGGCCGCGATGGCGAGTTTCGACGGTATGAGCATTGTGGACATCCCTGTGTTTACTTGTCCGGCGTCAAACTATAATTCGCAGATTTGACAGTCTGTTTTCCGCGGCATAAAACAACGCCAGGCCGAAAATTAAATATTACATCGGCATTGCAAGAGTTTTATCTTACATCACTTCAGAATAGATTTGTCAACTCGCGGGCTCGCGGACCTTGCCTCCCCCTGGACGTCGCCGCCGGCCAATACCGATGGGTTTTTAACGCGATACGGCCTATCGAAAGGTCCGAATGTCCCCTGATCTTCGGCTGATCCTCGGTGTCGCAGTGCTGGCCGCCGGCGTCATGGCGCTGGTGGCGGGCCTCCGTGCGCTTCTTCCCCGAATGGCGCGGCGGTCCGAAACCCTGCGCCTGTGGCTGGGCCGCCGCAGCCCCCGGCTGGCGCGCTATACGGATACGGTCAGGGCCGAGTGGCCGTTTCTCTGCGTCATGATCGTGATCATGCTGGTGGCGGCCTTCGTCTTTTTCGGTATCGCCGAGGACATGCTGGAGGGCGATCCGTCGTTCGCCGCCGACAAGGCGGTCTATGGCCTGATGCGGTCGCTGCGCACACCGGCCGGCGACACCTGGCTGATAGCCGTCACCGAACTGGGCGATTCGATCGTCGTAACCACCATGGGCGTCGTCGTCGCCGCCTGGCTGGCCTGCAGGCGGACCTGGCGCGCCCTGCTCTACTGGAGCCTGGCGATCGCCGGCGGGTCCCTGCTCAACACGGCGATCAAGGTCGCGCTCCACCGCGCCCGCCCGACCGATCTCTATCACTCGGGCTGGGACGCATTTTCCTTCCCCAGCGGACACAGCACGACCAATGCCGTGCTCTATGGCTTTCTCGCCGTGCTGATCGGCCGCGAACTGCCGAAGCGCCTGCACCTGCCGCTGGCCTGGGCGGCGGCCCTGCTGGTCGCGCTCATCGCCTTCTCCCGGCTGTATCTCGGTGCGCACTGGCTATCCGACGTGGCGGGCGGCCTGACCTTCGGCTCGCTGTGGGTCGGCATCCTGGCCGTGCTGTACGTCCACCGCCCGGCCCGCGCCGTCGGCGCGCGGACCTTGCTGGCCATCTGCGCCGCGACGCTCATCCTTGCCGGCGGCGTCCATATCGTGCTTCATCACGCCGCCGACATGCGGCTCTATGCGCTGAAATCCGGGCCTTAAGCCGGTCCATTCATTTTGGCATCATATTCGTCTGGCAGGACGGCGACAAAGGAGCCCCAGCCATGAAATCCCTGATCGCCGCCGGCCTGATGGCCCTGAGCCCCGCCGCCGCTATTGCCGGTCCGCCGCACGTCGTCGATACGCTGAAGATCGGCGGCACGGGCGGCTGGGATTATGTCACCTTCGACGCCGCGCATAACCGTGTCTATGTGGCCCACGGCGCCGTCATCTCGGCCTTCGATCTCAACACGCATAAGGCGGCAACGGCGCTGATCGCCACGCAAGGCGCGCACATCGCCCTGCCCGTCGACGGCGGCAAGACCCTGCTGGTGACCAACGGCAAGAGCAACACCGTCACCTTCAACGACGCCCTGACCGGCGCGCAGGTCGCAACGGTCGCCACCGATTCAAAGCCCGACGCCGCCATCGTCGAGCCCGTTAGCGGCCAGGCCTATGTCATGGCCAATGGCGGCGGCACGGTCGATGTCATCGACCTTAATTCGCATACCGTCGTCGCAAAAATTCCCGCCGGCGGCGCGCCGGAAGCCGCCGCCGTCGACGGCACGGGACTGGTCTTTACCCACCTGGAAGACAGGAACGCCCTGGTCGTCATCGACGGCAAGACGCGCGCGTTCAAGGCGACCTATGCCATGAAGGATTGCGACGAGCCCTCGGGCGTGGCCTTCGTCGACAAGGGCCGGCTGGTACTGTCGGCGTGCAGGAACGGCGTCGCCCGCGTCACCGAAGCCGACACGGGCGTCGAGGTTGCGACCCTGCCCATCGGCCAGCATCCCGACGGCGCGCTGTACGATCCGAAAACGGGCATGGGCTATATCCCGTCGGGCGACGGCAAGCTGACCGTCATCGGCTTCGACGGCAAGCCGCACGTCGTCGACACGGTGGCGACCAGGGCCGGCGCCCGCACGGCCGCGCTCGATCCCGAAACCGGCCGCGTCTTCCTGCCGACCGCCGACTACACCCCGCCGGCCAGGGCAGGCGACCGCCCCGGCATCGTCCCCGACAGCTTCGTCGTGCTGGTGATCGGGCAATAAGCGCTTTCGGCCATAGGCAACTCGCGGTATCTCAGGTCGCGACGGTTCGTCGCCGCCGGGGCCGCCCCGGCCGCCAGGAAGGTTCGCCATGAAAATCTCGCTGATGTCCTGGCCTTTCTGGGCGGTGCTGTCGGCCCTCTTCGCCGCCCTTACCGCCGTCTTTGCCAAGATCGGCGTGGCCGAGGTCAATTCCACCTTCGCCACCTTCGTACGCACCCTGGTAATTGTCGTGGCGGCTGCGGCGATGGTCTTCGCGACGGGCAGCTGGCAATCGCCATCGGCCATCTCCGGCCGGACCTGGCTCTTTCTCGGCCTGTCCGGGCTGGCGACCGGGGCCTCGTGGTTCTGCTATTTCCGCGCCCTCAAGCTGGGCGACGCCGCGCGGGTTGCGCCGGTCGACAAGCTGAGTGTCGTCTTCGTCGCGATCTTCTCGGTGCTGGTGCTCGGTGAAAAGCTTGCCTTGCCCAACTGGCTGGGGGTCGGCCTGATCGCGGCCGGCGCGATCCTGGTCGCCTGGAGACCCTGACGATATGCGTATCCTCCTGGTCGAAGACGACGCCATGCTGGGCGATGCCCTGAAAACCGGCCTGCAACAGGCGGGCTATACGGTCGACTGGCTGAAGGACGGCGAGGACGGGCGCATGGCGCTCACCGCCAATCCGTACGAAGCCGCCATCCTCGACATCAACCTGCCGTCCATTTCGGGGCTGGACCTGCTGAAATCCCTGCGCACCACCTCGGACGTGCCGGTCGTCATCATGACGGCGCGCGATGGGCTCGATGACCGTATCCAGGGCCTGGACCTCGGCGCCGACGACTATATCGTCAAACCGTTCGCCCTGGCGGAGCTGCTGGCGCGGCTGCGCGCCGTCCACCGCCGCAGCCAGGGGCGCGCCCAGACCGTCATCCGTCATGGCGATCTCGAACTCGACACCGCCGGCCGCACACTCAAGCGATCGGGCGCGTGGGTCAAGCTGACGGCGCGCGAGTTCCAGATCCTGCAACTCCTGATGCAGCGCATGGGCCGCATCGTTTCCAAGGGCGATATCGAAAACCAGGTCTACAGCTGGGACGGCGATTTCGAGAGCAATACGGTCGAGGCCGCCATCTATTCGCTGCGCAAGAAGGTCGGCCGCGACCTGATCACCACCATCCGCGGCGTCGGCTACGTGATCAATCCATGAAACGGCTTTTCCGCCCCTCGCTGACCACGCAGATCCTCAAGGGCATAGCCTTGCCGTTCCTGCTGGTGACCGTGCTGATCGGCGTCATCGCCTGGTTCAACGCCTCGGCGGAAATTTCCGAAATCTACGATTCCAACCTGACCACCACGGCGCAGGAACTGTGGCTGCTGGCCCATGCCGACAGCGGCAGCGGCCGCATAAACGTCGATCCGCGCGCCATGCACATGACGCCCGACGACCAGGACGCGCTCGACGACTATGCCCGCTGGCGCCGGTTCCGTGTCTGGAAGGGCCACGCCCTGCTGCTCGCCTCGGACAACAGTCCGCCACCCGACTCCGGCCGCTATCCGCGCGGCTTCACGACGATCCGGCTGAAGGACGAGACCTGGCGGGTCTACACGATGCGTTCGCCCGGCGACGATACGACGGTCGAGGTCAGCGAGAAGTTCGGGGCGCGCAGCGAAGTGTCAAGCCGCGTCGTCTGGGGCGTAGCCCTGCCCCTGCTGTTCGTCCTGCCGGTCATCGGGCTGCTGGTCTGGCTGGGCGTGCGCTGGGGCCTGCGCGACCTGCGCGCGTTCGCGGCCGGGGTCGAGGCGCGTACGCCCGAGGACCTGTCGCCGATCGGTGAAGCCGTCCCGGCCGAACTCACTCCCCTGTCGCGCGCGGTCAACCAGTTGCTGGCCAAGCTGCAGGGGTCGCTGGCGCAGGAGCGGCTGTTCACGGACAATGCCGCCCATGAGCTGCGCACGCCCCTGGCGGCGCTGGGCGTCCAGGCCGAGGTCGTGCGCAACGCCGCGCCGGGGCCGGAGCGCGACCGCCTGCTCGAGGCCCTGAGCGAGGGCGTGCAGCGGACTTCGGCCCTGCTCGACCAGCTCCTGACGCTCGCGAGGCTGCGTCACGCCAACGCCGGGGCCGTGGCGGTGACCCTTGAAGAGGTGGTCGCCGACGCCATCCGCGCGGCCTATCCCAAGGCGCGCGACCGCGGGATCGAGCTCAGCCTGTCGGGCGAGGCCAACGTCACCTTCAAAACGCGCAAGGCGATGGTCGACCTGCTGCTCGGCAACCTGCTCGACAACGCCATCAAGTATGCACCGGAGGGGTCATCGGTCGATGTCGCGATCGATATAACGGACGGTCACCCGACGGTGATCGTCCGGGACCACGGTCCGGGCATTCCCGAGGCGGAGCGCGAAGCCGTCTTCAAGCGCTTCTATCGCGGCAAGGGTCGCTGCGAGCCGGGCAGCGGCCTGGGCCTGGCGATCGTGCGCACCATTTGCGACCTGCTGCCCGCCGACATCGCGCTCGATACGCCGGACAGCGGCCCGGGCCTGAGCGTAAAAGTACGGTTCCGATGACGCCGCTTCAGTTTCGCTTCAGCTTTGCGCCTTATGGATTTGCCGCGATGAGACGGGCCCGGACATATGGACTTGCGGCGGCCGGGCTGATGCTCGGCCTGTCGGCGTGCGCGTCATACCAGGCGGCGCAGCTTAAGCCCGAAGTCCTGGTGGCGCCTTCGGTCGCCGCCCCCCTCCCCGCCGATCCCGATGCCCTGGTGAAGATCGCCATCGATCACGATCCGGCGGTGGCCGCGGCCCGCGCCAGCCTCGACGCGGCGCTGGCGGCACGCAAGGCGGCGAAAAACCTGCCCCCGCTCAGCCTGACCCTGACCGCCGAATATTCGAAGGACGCCGACACCAGCCGTCCCTGGCTCTATGGCGGCGCGGCCGGCATTCCGGTCGACATCGGCGCACGGCGCAGCACCCGCATCACAGCCGCCGACCTGAATGTGGTCAAGGCCCGCTACGCCCTGGCCGACGCCGTCTGGTCGAGCCGCCAGCGCCTGCGCCAGGGCTTGAGCGACCGCCATTTCGCGCACGCGCTGGCGGAGGCCGACCGGACGCTGGCCGAGCAGGGCGAAGCCTATGCGGCGGCGCTGGGCAAACGCGTGGCCGCCGGCGAGGATTCGCGCGGCCTGGCCGCCCAGGCGGAACTCGATGCCTCGGCGGCGCGCCAGGCCCTGCGCCAGGCCGAGGCAAAAATCGTCCAGGCCGAAGCGGACCTTGCCCGCGCGCTCGATGCCACGGCGGACACGGTCGCCGCGCTGCCCGATATCGCGCCGCCGGCAGCGCTCGACGCCGCAACCGCCACGACGATGACCGAAAAGGCCCTGGTCAGCCTGCCACTCATCTGACAGGCATTTGCCCTGACAGACAGGTTGCCTCGTCGCCACCAAGATTGTATGGAAGTGTCGACACTGGCAAGGAGGAGAACCGCCCGTGACCGGCCGCACCCCGTCGGAAAGCATGGCACACAAGGTGGAGCGGCAATTGCGCGGCGACATCCTGACGCTTGCCCTGCCGCCGCTCGACGGTAACCGCGCCAATATCGGGCAGGCGCAGAAGGCCCGGCTGGCCGCGGGCAAGACGCTGGAAGACCGCGTGAAATCCGCGCGGCACGACGCCGATGCGGCGGCGGCATCGTATCGCGCCGACCTCGAAACCGAAGCCGCCATCCGCGCGAAAGACCTGCCGCTGGCCGAAGCGCTGTCGGCGCAGACCGAACGGTCGCTCAAGGCGGGCGAAAGCGACCGCAGCGAGGCGCTGGCCGCCGCCGTCGCCCTGACCCAGACCCGGGCGAATGCTCTCGAGGCCGCCCGGACGGCTTCGGACGACCGCCTGAAACTCGAGGATGCCACGCGCCAGAGTGCCGACGCATCCGAGCTCAGCCTGCTCAGCCAAGAGATGATGACGAAATGATTTTCCGCCCCGCCATGCTCGCCGTTGCGTTCCTGACAGTACCGGCCCTTGCCGTCGCAGGGCCCGTGCGGCTCGACGTCGCAACCCAGACCCGCCTGCAGATTCGCACCGCGCCGATCGAGGCGGCCCACGCCAGCGCCGCCACCGACGGCTTCGCCACCGTGCAGGACCCGTCACCCTTGCTGCAATTGCTGGGCGACCTGACAACGGCCGAGGCCGCCGCCACGGCGTCGCAGGCCGAGGCCGTACGCACCGCCGCACTGGCCAGGGACGCGACCGTGTCGGCCAAGACAGCCGAGGCCGCGAAGGCCCAGGCGCTCGCCGACCAGGCCAGGGCCGCCGTGCTGAAACAGCGGCTGGCCGTCGAATGGGGCGCCGCGTTCGCGCGCCTGTCCGACGCAGACCTGGGTGCCCTGGCGCACGATCTCGCCATGGCGCAGGCGGCGATCGTCCGCATCGATACGCCGTCGGGCGCGGGCCTCAATACGGCAAGGTCGGCCGTGCTCGATATGGGTCCGCTCGGCAGCGCCAATGCGCGTGTGCTGGGGATCGCGCGGACGGCCGATGCGCGGCTGCAATCGCCCGGCCTGATCACCATCGTCACCGGCGGCCAGGCCGCCTATCTCAGCGCCGGACTGGCCATCAAGGCAAAGCTCTATGGCGGCGGCGTTTCGGACGGGCTTCTCATTCCCAACGCCGCTCTGCTGCGCTCGGGCGGCCAGATCTATGCCTGGGTCAAGTCCGGCCCCGTCGCCTTCGACAAGCGCGTCGTCCGTAGCGTCCGCATCACCGCCGACGGCCTGATCGTGCAGGGCGGCTTCCGCCCCGGCGACAGCGTCGTCGTCCAGGGCGCGTCCGCCCTGCTGGCCGCCGAAACGCCGCATGCCGCGTCCGCCGGCAAGGACGACGACGACTGATGCTGGCCCGCCTCGTAACCCTAAGCCTTCGCCATCCGCGCCTGGTCGCCCTGGCCGCCGCGGTCCTGCTCGTCATGGGCGGCCTGGCGCTGGTGAACGCCAATTACGACGTCTTCCCCGACTTCGTCCCCGCCCAGGCCGAGGTCCAGACCGAGGCGCCGGGCCTGTCGGCCGAACAGGTCGAACAGCTGGTCACGCGCCCGGTCGAACAGGCCGTCAACGGCGCGGCGGGCGTGCAACAGGTGCGTTCGGATTCGATCCAGGGCCTGTCGATCGTCACCGTCATCTTCAAGGAGGGCGCCGAACCTTATCGCGCCCGCCAGATTGTCGCCGAGGCCCTGTCGGAAGCCGCTTCGGAACTGCCGGCCGGCGTCGGCGCGCCCAAGGTGGCGCCGCTGACCTCCTCGACCATGGATCTGCTCAAGGTCGGCTTCATCGCCACCAGGGCCGATCCGGCCGCGTTGCGCGACTTCGTGCAGTGGAAGGTGCGTCCGCGCCTGATGGCCGTGCCGGGCGTGGCGCGCGCCACCGTCTATGGCGGCCAGGTCCGCCGCCTCGAAGTCCGCGTGCGGCCCGATGCCCTGGCGGCGCGCAACCTCAGCCTCGACGACGTCATCAAGGCGACACAGACCTCGACCAGCCTGAGCGGCGGCGGCTTCATCGACACTTCCGAGCAGCGCATCCTGGTCGAACCCAGGGCCCAGGCCGCGACCGCCGCCGACATCGCCGCGACGCCGGTCACCGGCGGAACCGGTGCGGTCGTGCGTCTCGGCGACATCGCCGACGTCGCCGAGGCCCCTGCCCCCGACTATGGCGACGCGGTCATCATGGGCAGGCCGGGCGTGCTGATCGCCCTGTCGAGCCAGTACGGCGCCAATACGCTGAAGGTCACGCGCGACGTCGAGGCGGCGCTGAAGGAGCTGGAACCTGCGGCCCGCTCGCAGGGCATCGTCATGAGCCCTGCCTTGCACCGCCCGGCCAACTTCATCGAGACCGCCCTGTCGGGCATCACCGAGGACATCGTCATCGGCGCGGTGCTGATCGCCGTCATCCTGTTCGGCTTCATGCGCAGCTTCAAGACAGTGCTGATCTCGTTCATCAGCATCCCCCTGTCGCTTATGGCGGCCATAATGGTGATCGACCGCCTGGGGATGAGCATCAACACCATGACCTTGGGCGGCCTGGCCGTGGCGCTGGGCGTCGTGGTCGACGACGCCGTCATCGACGTCGAGAATATCGTCCATCGCCTGCGCGAACGGCGCGAAGGCGAAAAGGTCGCCGACGTGATCCTGCGGGCGTCGCTGGAAGTGCGCGCCCCCGTCATCTATGCGACCCTGGTAGTTGCCCTGATCCTCGTGCCTGTGCTGTTGATGCACGGCCTGCAGGGCGCCTTCTTCGCGCCGCTGGCGCTTGCCTTCATCCTGGCCACCCTGATCTCGCTGCTGGTCGCCATCGTCGTCACACCGGCGCTTAGCCTGTTATTTCTCAAGAACACAAATATTCCGGCCGAACCCCGCCTGCTGCAATGGCTGAAGCGCGGTCACGCCGGCCTGTTGGAGGGCTTGTGCGCCCGCCCGGGCTTTTTATTCCTGATATCAGGAATAATTAGCGTCGCCGCCGTGGCCGGCCTGTTCGTCTTCAACACCGAACTCCTGCCGTCATTCAAGGAAGGCCACTTCGTAGTGGGGGTGGGTGCGCCGCCGGGAACATCGCTGTCGGTGATGCGGCGCTACGGCGAGTCCATCTCGCGCGACCTGCTGGCCATAGACGGCGTCGCCACGGTCGAGCAGGAAATCGGCCGCTCGGAAGGCGGCGAGGACACCTGGGGCACCAACCGCTCGGAATTCCACGTCGAGCTGAAGCCGCACCTGTCCGGCGCCCGGCAGGACGAGATCGAGGAACGCATCCACAAGGTGCTGGACGGCTATCCGGGGCTGGATGCCGAGGTCCTGACCTTCCTCGGCGACCGTATCGGCGAGTCGCTGACGGGCGAGACGGCGGCCCTGGCGGTCAATGTCTACGGCGCCGATGCCGACAGCCTGGAAGCCACGGCCAACGCCATCTCGGCCGTGCTGGAAACCGTCCCCGGCGCCGGCGACGTCAAGGTCCAGACCCCGCCCAAGATGCCCAGCGTCCACGTCGATATCGACCGGGCCGCCGCCGCCCAGCACAATATCTCGCCCGCCGACATACTCAGCGCCGCGCAGAGCGCCTATGAGGGCGCGTCCGCCGCCCAGATCTACCGCAGCGACCGCGCCATCCAGGTGGCGGTAACCCTGCCCAACGACCTGCGCCAGTCGCCGGAGGCCGTTTCGGACCTGCTGATCCGCGGCGCCGACGGCCAGGTGGCGCGCTTAAGCGACATCGCCCGCGTGACCTTGAGCGAGAGCCGGACGACCATCTCGCATATCGGCGGCCGGCTGGTCGAAACCGTCACCGCCAATCCCAAGCCGTCCGATGTGGCGCGCGTCACCAGGGCCGCGCAGGCCGCCATCGCGCAGACGGTCAAGCTGCCGGCCGGCGTCTATCTCGACTATGTCAGCGTGGCCGACGACGCGGCCAGGGCGCGCGACGAGCTGCTGCTCAATACCGGCCTGGCGGTCGCGGGCATCGTGGCGCTGCTGGCGCTGGCCTTCGGCAGCGGCCGCGCCGTCGGCCTGATCGCCGCCTCGGCGCCGTTCGCCCTGGTGGGCGGCGTGGTAGCCGTGGCCCTGACCGGCGGCAGCCTGTCTCTGGGCGCGCTGGTCGGCTTCGTGACGCTCCTGGGCGTGGCGGCGCGCAACGCCATCCTGCTGCTGGCCCACACCGGACAGCTGGCCGAAGAGGGCCATGAATGGTCGGTGGCGCTGGTCGTCCGGGCGACGCAGGAACGGGTGACGCCGATCCTGATGACCGCGCTGGTGACAGCGCTCGGCCTCTTGCCGCTGGCGCTGGAAACCGGCCAGGCCGGCCGCGAGATCCAGGGCCCGATGGCGATCGTCATCCTGGGCGGCCTGATCACCTCGACCCTGATGAGCCTGGTCGTGCTTCCGGCGATGATCTGGAAATATCGACACCGCCAATGAACATTGTCCCCGCCCCCCGGCATTCATAGCCGAACCGGCCGCGTCCGGCCGAAGGTCGATGGAGGACATCATGAAGAAAACGCAGGCTCTTGGCGTAACGATCGCCGCGGCCGGTATCCTGGCCCTCGCCGCCTGCGGCGGCTATGGCGGCGGCGGAAGCTACGGCGGCGGAAGCGGTGGCGGCGGCGGCGGCTATTCGTCGTCGATGTCGAGCGCGACAGCCTATTCGGCCACGGACGTGGTCCGCGACACGGCGGGCGCGGCCCAGACCGACGCCAACCTGGTCAATGGCTGGGGCGTGGCCTTCAACCCCAACGGCTATGTCTGGGTCGCCAACAACGGCACCAACACCTCGACTCTCTATGACGGCAATGGCGTGCCGCAGTCGCTGGTCGTGACGCTGAACGGCGGCCTGTCGGGCGCGGCCGATCCCACGGGCCTTGTATTCAACAACAGCACCACCAGCTTCGTGCTCAGCGCCGCCGTCGGCGGCGGGGCCTTTGCCGGCCACGGCGGCTATACCGGCGCGGCCTCCGGCGCGGCGCCCTTCATCTTCGCCGGCGAAGGCGGCACGCTCGACGCCTGGGCGCCGGCGGTCGACGGAACCCATGCCTTCGTCGTCTATGACGGCTCGGCGGCGGGCGCGGTCTACAAGGGCCTGGCCATCATGACGGGAACCACCAACCGCCTCTATGCCGCCGACTTCCACAACAAGCGGATCGACGTATTCGACGGCACCTTCACCAGGATCACGGCGGCGGGCGGCTTTGCCGACGCCAATATTCCGGCGGATTACGGCCCCTTCAACATCCAGGCGATCGGCAACCAGCTCTATGTCGCCTACGCCAAGAAGGACCCGGCCAGCGACGACGAGACGGCGGGCGCGGGCCTGGGCTATGTCGACATCTTCGACACCGACGGCAATCTGGTGAAGCGGCTGGTCGCTGCCGGCGGCGCGCTCAACGCGCCGTGGGGCATGGCGATGGCGCCGGCCAATTTCGGCCAGTTCAGCAACGACCTGCTGGTCGGCAATTTCGGCGACGGCAAGATCAACGCCTACGACCCGACGACCGGCGCCAAGGTCGGCACGCTCAGCAAGGCCGACGGCACCGCCATTGTCGTCGACGGCCTTTGGGGCATCGCCTTCGGCAACGGCCTGAACAACCAGCCCACCAATACGCTGTTCTATGCCGCCGGTCCGTCGAACGAGGCCCACGGCGCCTACGGCCGGATCGAAATGCAATAGGACCACGGTCATCAAAATGACCGCTGGCCCCACTGCATTTTTCAGCTCGAGCGCCGGATGGCTCGCGCAAACGTGCGCGACGGGCGGTCGCCCTTGCCAACAGCGATCAAGAAAGATTCGATCGCTGTTGGAATAGGTTTCC
>CAKZJB010000214.1 GCA_936940865.1 uncultured Asticcacaulis sp.
CCTGCCACAACAGCCGGCACCTGGCCATGGAAGCCGCCGAGGCCGGGGCCGACTATGTCGCCTTCGGGGCGTTTTATCCGACCTCGACCAAGACCGTCGAACACATGGCGGAGCTGGAGACCCTGTCGATCTGGCAGGAGACGATGGAAACGCCGTGCGTCGCGATCGGCGGCATCACGGCCGAAAACGCCCGCGCCGTCGCGGAGGCGGGCGCCGACTTCATCGCCGTCAGTGGCGCCGTGTGGAATCACCCGGACGGCGCCTCGGCCGGCGTCCGCGCCCTGCTTGAGGCGATCGCCTAATACCAACGGTCACAATGAATGACCGTCGGCATAAGTCTGTATTTCAGCTCGAACGCCGCATGGCTCGCCGCCCGCGAAGCCTTGTCCTGACGCTTCGCTCTTTCACGACAAGACGACGGCGGGCTCGAGCCCTGCCGCAACCACCGCCCAGGCCTCCGGTCCGATGGCGTCGGCCATGACCTTGCGCGCCGCATCGAAGAAGGGCCTGGGTGCGGCCGCGCGCGTCATGGCCATCAGCATGATCCGTTCCGCCGGGGTCCAGGCCCGCGCGATCAACGGCAATTCGGCCAGCTTTTCCTCCGGCGGAATCGACGCCACCAGGTCGCGGTGCGTCTGCATCATGACGTCCGGGGGAAAATGGCGGTTGAGCGCCGGCATGGCCTCGGTTTCCTCGACCAGGAGATGCTGGAAATAGTCGGCGATAAAGGCCGAAAGTTCGCGATAGATGACCTGCGCCGCGTCCGCGCGTTCCGCCGCGTCCGTGACGGCGCCCAACCCGGCCAGCGCGGCACCGAGCCTGCGCACGCCATCGTCGAGGCGTTCGTGGTCGGCATCGAGCTTAGCCGCGACCTGGGGCGCCGCGGCCAGGATCATCGGATGCAGGAAATGCTCTTCGTGGGCGCTGTGTTTCAGCAGGATGCCTTGCAGCACCAGACCTTCGTCTTCGATCCGGGCCCACCCTTCCCGATCCTGGGCGTCCGTGACCGCCATGCGGTTCATGAGATCTGTCAGGCCCAGGCGCAGGGCTTTGTGGAACAATGAATAGAGGTCGGGTACGGGCGCCTTCATGGCAAATCCTTTCAACAATGGTGACGTCCCGACCTACCGCCGCGGCCCAGGCCTGTATTGAACAAATCCGACATGATAGAAGACATTATGCGCATCGCCTTCTTCCCGCCGGCCCAGGATCTGGCTCGCCTCGTGGCGGGCTATTGCCTGTGCGACGACCCGTCTGGCGTGATGGCCGGTCAAAGCGTGACAGCATGCCCGCAACTGCAGTCGGTTATATGCCTGCAACTGGCCGACGATGTCGACACCGACTTCCGCGACCGGCGCCCCGTGATGAGTTATGCCGGTCTGCAACCCGGACCGCGAGGGTATCGCCCGGCCGGGGCGGCGCGCAGCCTGCTGATTTTCCTGACGGACCTCGGCGCGCTCAGGCTGTTTCCGCATGTCGGCCCCGACATCTTTGCCGAAGGCCACGACATGGGGGGCCTGATCGGTGACGGTCCGGTCATCCGGGCGCGGACGGCGGCATCGGCGGCGGACAACGACCGGGACCTGACGGACAGCCTCGACACGTGGCTGCGCGAACGGTTCGCCGCGGCGCCCGCCCCCGGCGTCGACCGCGTTGCCGCCGCCATGGCGCATCTCGGTCCCGGCGCCATGACCGTGGCGCAGTCGGCCGGCGCGGTCGATCTGTCGGAACGCCAGCTGGAGCGCGCGTTCCAGGCGCATATCGGCATCACGCCCAAGGGCTATCAGCAGCTTTTCCGCCTGAACCGCAGCCTGACGGCGGCGCTCAGCGGCGAAGGCGATCCGCTGGACGGCTTCAGCGACCAGGCGCACCAGATCCGCACATGGAAGACGCACCTTGGGGCCACGCCGGGCGCCATAGGGCGGCAAGGCCTGTCGCCGGTCGGCCGGATGTTCCTTTCGGAAGCCCGTGCCGGCGGGCAGGTTCGCACACACTATTTTTAGGATTTCGGCCAGTCGATTTCCATGCGCGACACATGCAGGCCGAGGCCGGCCAGGCGGTCGTCGTTCCAGTCGAAACCATCGTCGCCATAAGGCGCATCATTGCGCTTGTCGGCTCGAGGGGCCAGACGGACAGACAGGCTGCAGCCGCCGGAAAGCTTGCCCAGTTGCCCGTCGCCCAGATCGGCCAGATAGCCGCCGTCGTCCCAGTTGTAGCGGTCGAGCGTAAAGGCCCCGTTGGCCGAGGCAAGGTCTTCCAGCGACGTGCCGTAGTGCACGCCCGAAGGCCCCTTCCAGGCGGTCGCCTCCTGCCCCAGCCGCACGGCGCGGATATGGGTCTGCTCCTTGTCCCAAAAGGTGATTTCGATGCGCTGCCTGGGATAGCCGCGCCACAGGATGACGCCGTTGGTCGTGCCGGCGTCGGGCGTTTCGACAAGGCCCACCACCGCGTCGTCGCCGTATTTCGCCAGCAGTTGCTCGGCCGTCGCATCGTGCGCCACCGGATAGTCGCACGACAGCGCCCCCTGGTCGGCCGGATGCGGCTGGGCCGGCGCGGCCTCGGAAGACGACTGCGACGGCTGCTCCTCGGTCTTCTGCTGGCTACAGGCGGCCAGCACAAGCAACGAAACCAGGGCAAGCAAACGGGATGTGCGCATGGAAATGTCCTCTTTCCCCACTATTGGCATTAACCCTTGCGTCCGTGAAGGGCAATTTCGTCCGAGAGTTTTGTCTCTTCCCTGGCGCATTGCGCGCCCGCGCCACGTTTGGCGCGTAGCCAGGGCAGCGGATGCTGCCGCACGGCGCCTGAGGGGCTGCAAAAAAGGGGCGAACGCCAAAGGCGTCGTCCGCCCCCTTGCCTTTGTGACGTGTTCCGATTAGTAACGCCGCCAACTTCAGCCTTTCCTTGACAAGTCATATCCCATGAAGATCAACGCCAACACGATCAAGCCCGGCATGGTGCTCGAATATCAGAACGGCCTGTGGACGGTCGTGAAGACCGAGCACGTGAAGCCCGGCAAGGGCGGCGCCTTCGCCCAGGTCGAAATGAAGAACCTGGTCACCGGCACCAAGCTCAACGAGCGCTTCCGTTCGGACGATACGGTCGAGCGCGTCACGCTGGAACAGCGCGACCACAGCTTCCTGTACGAAGACGGCGACATGCTGGTCTTCATGGACACCGAGAACTACGAGCAGATCAGCCTGTCCAAGGAATGGGTCGGCGAAGACCAGGTCCGCTTCCTGCACGACGGCATGGTCGTGGTCATCGAATCGCACGACGAAAAGCCGATCGGCATGAGCCTGCCGGACACGGTCGTCCTCGAAGTCGTCGAGACCGAGCCGACCATCAAGGGCCAGACCGCTTCGTCCTCCTACAAGCCCGCCATCGCGTCCAACGGCATGCGCGTCATGATCCCGCCGTTCATGGGCGTGGGCGAACGCATCGTCGTCTCGACAGAGACCGGCGAATACATGAAGCGCGCGGACTGATAACGCCGTTACCCTTACCGTTGTCGATTATGACAGCTGTGTTACAACCTGGCGTCCGGGACCAAAACGGTCACGGGGCGGAGGGCGGCCAAACCGCCCGCCAACAGCTGGGAGCTGAACATGAAGAAGATAGCAGCAGGAGCAGGAATAGCGGCCTTGGTCGTGGTGGCGCAATTCGCGCTGGCGGATGACACCACCCGAACCACGACACAGTCCGGCAGTTCGCTGACCATTACCGGCGACATGTGCGCCAACTGGACCAAGGGCGGCGGCGCCTCGGTCGGCAAGCCGAACCCGGGCAAACGCGAGAGTTCCAGTTCGTCCATGGACGCTTCGACGGAGGCGGCCTGCGCGGCGGCGGCCAGCAGCTCCGGCGGCGCCAGCAGTTCTTCGCAATCGGGCTCTCAGTCCGTCGTGAAGAGCAAAACAAAGAGTAACCAGTCAAACGACTAGGCGTCGCCGCCTGTCGTTCCACATTGTAAATCACGTAAAGGCACCACCATGGTCTCGGTTCTTCAGTCTACACTTATCCAGGTCATGGTGGGCGCCGTGCGCAAGGCGTGCAAGGGCATCGGCCGCGACTTCGGCGAAGTCACCGAACTGCAGGTGTCGAAGAAGGGGCCGGGCGACTTCGTCACCGCCGCCGACAAGCGCGTCGAAGCGGCCCTGTTCGAAGAACTGATGCGCGTTCGTCCGGGCTATGGTTTCCTGGGCGAGGAACAGGGCCTGGTCGCCGGCACCGACAAGACGCACACCTGGATCGTCGATCCGATCGACGGCACGACCAACTTCATGCACGGCATTCCGCACTTCGCCTGCACCGTCGCCCTGGAACGCGAAGGCGAAATCGTCGCCGGCGTCACCTATAACCCGATCACCAACGACCTGTTCTGGTCGGAAAAGGGCAAGGGCGTCTACCAGAACGACCGCCGGCTGCGCGTCTCGTCGCGTAAGGTGTTCGACGAAGCGCTGATCGGGACCGGCGCGCCCTTCATCGGCAAGCCCGGCCATGCTCAGTTCCTCAAGGAACTGCACCAGATCATGCAACGCACGGCCGGCATCCGCAGGAACGGCGCCTGCTCGCTCGATCTCGCCTATGTCGCCGCCGGCCATTTCGACGGCTACTGGGAGCGCGGCCTGAAGCCATGGGACATGGCGGCGGGCGTCCTGTTCATCCAGGAGGCCGGTGGCAAGATCACCTCGATCGACAGCGACGACTCGCCGATGAATTCGGGCGATATCGTCTGCGGCAATCCGGAAATCTACCCGCAGCTCGTCGAAAAGCTGAAGCTGGCGCAATAGCCGTCTTCGACCAATCACTCTTGCAAACTATTATTGATTGCCTATTGTGACGGGCAGAGTGCGGGAGTGCGCCATGAGTACAACAACCATCGATCATGCCTCGCTGGCCCTGCTGGTTCAGGCCGGTGCGATCAGCAATACACACGTCACTATGCGGGACGGCGGCTGGGCTGTCGTGGTGCATTCGGCGCATTCCGGCTTGAACGATGCCGTTTATACCCTTGCCACGCACCGCAAAGCGCCACGATTGTTCAAGAAGATGGACAGCCTTGTTTCCTATCTTGCTGAGATCGGTATTTCCCATTTCGAGGTGGATTCCGCCGGTTTCGTCCGCGGCGAAATCCGGACCTGGTCTCGACCGGATCGCGCCGCGGCCCTGAAACAGACCCACGAAGATGCCGCCCATGACCGCTGGTTCCGCGAGCAGGTCGAGGCAGGTATTCGGCTGGCCGACAGTCCGGATGCCGTATGGATTTCGCATGACGAGGTAAAAGCGCGCCGGGCAAAACGCCGCTCCGAAATCCGGGCGCAACTTACCGGAAATGACCGTTGAAGATCGTCTGGCTTGCGGAAGCTGAGGACGACTACGATTGGCAAATCGAATATATTCGCGCCCATGATCCACGCGCGGCTCTCGAACATGACGAGCGCATCGAGACACAGGTGGAAAGTCTGGTAGATTTTCCAGACGGCGGGCGGCGTGGCAGGATCAACGGCACGAGAGAACTCGTTATTACAGGCACGCCTTTTGTCGCCATCTATCGGATAAAGCCGCGACTGGGTCGAATTGAGATCCTTCGTCTGCTGCATCATGCGCAACGATGGCCGAAACGCAAACCTATACGCGATTGACAGCGCGATCGTTCCGGCGGCTAATCCCTCAAAATCATAATTTGAGGGAACGTCCATGATCACCCGCCGCCAGGGCCTGCTTTCGGGCCTGTCGCTTGCCGCGATGTTACCGCTAACGGCGCATGCCGAAGAGACGCCGATCGCCCTGACCAAGCCCGGCGCCGTCCTTGGTGAAGGTCCCTTATGGTCGCCGAAATACCAGTCGGTCTTCTGGGTCGATATCCTGGGCAAAAAGCTGCACCGCTATGGTCTTCACGACAAGGCGCAGCAGAGCTGGGACATGCCCGACATCATCGACTGGATCGTCGAGCGCGAAAAGGGCGGCTTTGTCGTCGCCATCCGTCAGACCGTCCATTTCCTGACGCTCGATCCGTTCAGCCTGACACCCGTGGCGCAGCCGGAAAAGGACAAGCCCGGCAATAGGCTCAATGACGCCAAGGTCGATGCCAAAGGCCGGCTGTGGACCGGAACCATGGACCTGGCGTTCAAGGACCGCACGGCGGCCCTCTATCGTATAGATCCCGACCTGTCGGTGCACACCATGGACACCGATTATGTCTGCACCAACGGTCCGGCCTTTTCGCGCGACGGCAAGACGCTCTATCACAACGAAACGCACGACGGCATCGTCTATGCCTTCGATCTGGCGGCCGACGGCAGCCTGTCGAACAAGCGCGTCTTCACGAAATTCGAACCGGGCGTCGGCCTGCCCGACGGCTGCACGGTCGATGCCGAAGACGGGCTGTGGGTTTCGCACTATGGCGGCGGCCGGATTTCACGCTACTTCCCCGACGGCCGCAAGGATTTCGACGTCATGCTACCGGCGCAGTGCACAACCAGCCTGACCTTCTGCGGCGATGCTCTCGACCGCATGGTCGTCACCAGCGCCGCGCAGGAACATCGCCCGGGCGACGTTATGGAAGGGACCTTGTTCGAGATACCGAAGTCGGCCTTGCGCGGCCACAAGGGCCTGCCGACAAACAAATTCGCCGGTTAATCCCGTTTCAGACTGCGCAGGAACCATGTGCCGACAGCCAGGTTCCACACCACATGCGCCGCCGCCCAGCCCATCAGGCGGTCAAGATCGAGTTCAGGCCCGGCGGTCAGCACGAAGGCCACCGAAAAGCCGCCCGTCGCCATGCCAAGCAGCGCCATCCATCGCGCCGTACCGCCGCGATGGAGCAACGCGTGGCCCCAAAGGACTATGCCCGCGCTCAACAGTATCATACCCAGCCGGCTGATGGCCGCCAGCACGGCTACGGCCGGCGGCAGGGCGTCCTTCGGCAAAGCCGGCGTTATATAGCCGTTGAGCAGCAGGGCGAGAACAAGGCTCATACCGCCGCCGACATAGGTCAGCCATCCCGCCATAACCAAGGGATGAGCGATGCCGATCCGCCAAGCCAGGCCCGACGCGCCGGTCATCAGCACCAGGGTCAGCAGAATAAAGATGCCGTGTTCGATCCGCGCCATAGGGTCGGCGGCAATGGCAACGGCATCAGCTGGCGTCAAAAGCCATTGCGGCGGATGATGCGCTACCAGGCCCAAGACAACCAGGGTCGCGGCGATCAGCACGCCGCCATAGGCCGTGCTGTTGAGGTTCAGGGGTCTGAAAGCGGTCGTCGTCATGTTTGCTCCGTCTTGCGGTGAAGGATGACGACCGCTATCACAGGTGCAATGACGCGCCTCCCGACGCATGGGCAACGCCGTCTGCTTCCGGACAGGAGGGGCCAGATGTCCGCCGACACCGAAATCGCCGTCGACCGGCGCCTGGAAAAGACGCGCACCGCGATCGTGGCCGCCTTTCTGGAATTGCTGTTCGACCGGCCCTACGGTCAGGTGACAATCGCGGCCATCGTCGAGCGCGCCAATGTCGGCCGTTCGACCTTTTACGAGCATTTCACGGGCAAGGACGACCTGCTGCGCCGGGGGCTGGCGGGGCCGTTGTCGGTCATCGCCTCGACTGTCAGGCGCGACACGAGCCCGGCCGATCTGGTCGATACGTTGAAGCATTTCCGCGACAACCAGCGGATCGCCCGCGTGCTGTTGCAGACGGCTGCCCGGCAAAGCTTTTCGCGCGTTCTGGCGGCCGAGATCGAGGCCGCCCTGGGCGATCTGCGTCCGCTGTCGCGACTGCCGGTTTCAATAGTGGCGTCTCAGATCGGCGCGGCGCTGCAGGCGGCGCTGGAGCCATGGATCCTGGGCCAGGTCCCGGCCACTGCGGAAACCTTGGCCGAGGCGCTGTGTCGCACCGGACAGACGATGGCGGCAGGGCTTTTGACAGGCCGAAGCGTACGATCTTAGAGCCTGACCGAAAAGTAAGTGTTATTTTTCAATAGGTTGTAAGCAGGGTCGGCCTTTGGCAAATAGCCGCGAAACGGAAGCCGCACCAACACTTCGGGCCGAAGGCCGCCGATCTTACGAATTTGCGGATGCTTTTCAATGAGTTGGTAAGTCACTGATTTAACGTCGATACTTTTGAGTCGGGCTCTTAGACCGAGACAGGACAGTTGGTTGTCAAGGTAACGTCCCTGTTTTGTTGTTCCGCTCGCGCTAGCGACGTTTCAAGCGAGAAAGTGGCGTAAAATGAACGAATTATTTGCGGTATTATCGATACAGGGGAAATGCAGTTGAACTGGTTTCAAAAGTTGATTTGTGGTCTCGGTGCGTCCAAACGTTTGCACAGCCGCGAGTCGCGTACGACTACAACAGAACCGCCTCTTTTCGATCAGAACCCGACCGCCCACGGCTACGATCCGTTTGGTTACAAGACTGCATGGATAGCTGTAAAATCGGGTGATCCATCATCGGTCATGGAATTTCTCAACGTGACCAATTCAAGGGCGGCAGACTGGAATAGCGGTATCGAAGAGAGTTATGACCGATCTTCCCGCCTTGTCGCAATCACGCCCGTCATGAAAGGTTGGGTCCTTGTAACCGGACAGGTTCTGATGGAATGGCTCGGGTCCGACCGTCGTGACGATCTTCATCAAGCAAAGGGAACTCTGTCCAGTCTCAGCGAACGGTTTGGTGAAGCCCAATTCTTTGCGACGTTCCGGGTAACAGAAACCCATCTTTGGGCATGCTGGCGTAACGGTGCCTTGCAGCGGTCCTTCTACTGCGATGGTTCGCGAGGGGAAAGCATCGAGAGTGGTGATCGAACCGAGTTCGAGGCCCTTCAATTTTCGGGCGACGATCCGGCGTGGACTATAGAAGACGGCTTAGCCCTGGGGATAGATGAAGAGAGTGTGATGGAGGTTGCTGGGGCGTGGAGCGTTAATCCTCAAGAGGTAGACACAATTCTCAGTCATGAGGAATCTGCGAAAGTGACTCTCTGTAATCTGGCCTAAGGTCGCCATGGCTTACGCGTTGAACTGCAATTGCGCCAGACGGCGGTAAAGTCCGTCGCGGGCGACGAGTTCGGCATGGGTGCCGCTGTCGACCACCCGGCCCCCGTCCATCACCACGATGCGGTCGGCCTTGAGCACAGTCGCCAGCCGGTGCACGATGACCAGGGTCGTGCGTTCGCGCATGGCTTCGCCCAGCGCCGCCTGGACCAGCTGTTCGTTTTCGGCATCGAGCGCCGAGGTCGCCTCATCGAGCAGCAGGACCGGTGCATTGCGCACCAGGGCCCGCGCGATCGACAGGCGCTGCTTCTGCCCGCCCGACAGCGACTTGGCGCGTTCGCCCAGAGGCTGCTTGAAGCCCTGCGGCAGGGCCTCGATGAAGCCCAGCGCCTGGGCCTTGGCGGCGGCCAGCCGGATATCGGTGTCCGACGCATCTTCGCGCCCGAAGCGGATATTGTCTTCCGCCGAGCCCGAGAACAGCGCCGTGTCCTGCGCCACCAGAGACAGGCGTTCGCGCACGGCCTTGGGGTCGGCCTTGCGGATATCGACGCCGTCGAGCTCAATCGCGCCCGCCTCAAACTCGTAATAGCGCAGCAGCAGCTTGAAGACGGTCGACTTGCCGGCGCCCGACGGCCCGACCAGGGCCACGGTTTCGCCCGGCTTCACATGCAGCGAAAAGCCGTCGAGCACTTTGGTCTCCGGGCGCGACGGATAGGCGAAGGTGACATTGTCGAAGACGATCTCGCCACGTGCCGGTTCCGGCAGGAGAGCGGGCGACAGCGGCGCCTTGATATTGGGCTCGGAATGCAAAAGCTCGTCAATGCGCGCCATGGCGCCAGCGGCCTTTTGCACGTCGCCCCAGGTTTCGTTGAGGTTGGCGACAGAACCGCCGGTGAAGGCGGCCAGAAAAACGAACTGCAGCAGCTTGCCGTTGGTCATGTGGCCGTTCAGCACGTCCTGCGCCCCCAGCCAGAGCACGATGGAGATCCCGCCGAAGATGAAGGTAATGAACATGGCCGTCATCATGGCACGCGTCGCCATGCGGCCGACCGACTTGGCGTAGGCGGCCTCGACCCCGGCATTGAATCGGGTCTGCGTGAAGTGTTCGCGCACGAAGGCCTGGACGGTTTCGAGCGCATCGAGCGATTCCGAGGCAAAGCCGACGGCGCCGGCGAACATGTCCTGGGTTTCGCGCGTCACGCGGCCGACCTGGCGTCCGAAGGCGATCAGCGGCACGACGACGAACGGAATGATGACCAGGACGAAGCCGGTCAGCTTGGGGCTGACGACCATCATCAGCACGATGCCCACGACGAAGCTCAACAGGTTGCGCAACGCTATCGAGATCGATGCCGCCACCAGCGATTCGATGATCTGGATGTCGGCGGTCAGGCGCGAAATGACCTCGCCGGTGCGGATTTTCAGGAAATAGGCCGGATCGAGGCTCAATATGTGGCCGAAAACGTCTTCGCGCAGGTCGGCAACCACGCGTTCGCCCAGGCGCGTGATGAAGAAGTAGCGCAGCGCCGTCGATACCGCCAGCACCAGGGCCAGGGCGCCGGCCACCAGGAACCACTTGTTGAGCTCCGCCGGGCGTCCGGAGCCGAAGCCGTTGTCGACCAGGTGCCGTAGGACGAAGGTCATGGTCGGCACGGCCGAGGCCGAAATGACCAGGAAGATCAGCATGAACACCCCGTTGACGCGCTGCTTCCACAGATAGGGCCCAAGCCGCCGCAGCGGCCGAAGATCGCGCGTCTTGCCGCGCCGGGCGGCCGCGGCCCGGATTTCGCCGGCCAGTTCGGCGCCGGAACTGGGGCGGTCCTTCGGTTCGAGATCGGTCTGGGGCGTTACGGGGGTAGAGTCAGCCATGGGCACGGGTTTAGATAGGAAAGGGTTGCGCCGCAAGAAGGCTTCATGTATGAGCCCTGCCTTCCGCCGGCACTGGCCGGCCCACCTCTTTTCGGCGTCCGCGCTTATGCTGGCTGGACGTGTAAGGACCGCGACGATGAAAAAAGAAGGCCACCCCGATTATCACTGGATCACCGTCACGCTGACGGACGGCTCCAGCTACAAGACGCGCTCGACCTACGGCAAGGAAGGCGCTGTCCTGAACCTCGACATCGACCCACGCACGCATCCGGCATGGACCGGCGGTACGGGCCAGCTGCTCGACCGCGGTGGCCGCGTTTCGCGCTTCAACAACAAGTTCGCCGGCTTCCTCAAGAAGTAAGCAACGTAAAAAAAGTTCAGAGAATGCGGTGCTTCGGCGCCGCATTTTTTGTTTGGGGGACAGGTCATGCGGTTTGGCTACGCGGTTGCGGCAGCGGCTGTCTTCGCCACGGAACTGATCATCGCGCTGTTCGTCCATGACGCCGTTGTCCGGCCCTATATCGGCGACTCACTGGCGGTCGTGCTGGTTTACCTGGCCCTTCGCGTCTTTCCTTTGTCAGTGCGCACGGCGGTGATCGCGGCTTTTCTTATCGCCTGCGCCATTGAGATCGGGCAATATTTCCATCTGATCGAACGGCTGCACTTGCACGGCCAGATGTGGGCGCGTTTCCTGCTCGGCGGGTCGTTTGACCTGCGCGACTTCGCCGCCTACGGGGTGGGCGCGGCGGTGGTTGCATTGATTGAGCGGCTGCGGCACAAAAGCTGAATGCATACGCCTTATGACGGCTCGTCGAAGCTGTTCACCATCGGACTGAAGCCGCTCGATCTCAACGACTGGATCGATGCCGACGCAAAGCTGCTCGCCTATCTCGACGAAAAGGACCGCCTGGCGGCGCGCGTGCCGCACGACGTCTTCGGACAATTGCCGGGCAGCGAAGACGCGCAACGCGAAGTCCTGATGTTGCTGGCCGATCACCTGCCCGGGCGCTTTCCCAGAACCTATACGCGCATGGGCCCGCAAGTCGACGTCGTGCCGGCCTTTCGCAGGGCCCGACTCGACGATCCCCTAACGCCGCCTTTGTTGATCGCAGCCGGTATAGTTCAGGAGGACCTTGTCATCCTGCAAAAGCGGGACGACGGCTGGACGGTGACGGCAGGCGCCTTGGCCTTTCCGTCGTCGTGGCGGTTGCGCGACAAGCTCGGCCGGCCGATGCATGAGGTTCATGGCCCGGTGCCCGGCTTCAATGCCGGCACGCGCAACGCTGCCATGATCGAGCGCATGTTCGATAATCTCAAGCCGGAGCTGCCGGTGATGCGCTGGAACTGGTCGCTTTACGGTGACGCAGACCTGCACCATCCGGAACCCGGCAATGCCGGGCGGCGGTTCGGGACCGGCGAGGTCGCGGAAAACATTTTCCTCCGCCTGGAGCGCCAGACCCTGCGCAAGCTGCCGGACAGCGGCGCCATTCTCTTCACCATCCGCATCTACATCGACCCGTTCGAAGCATTGGAAAGCCACGCCGACGGACCGGCGATCGCGAACGCGCTGATCGCGCAAATTCACGAGCTGACGCCCGAACAACTCGACTACAAGGGCATGTCGGCCGACCGTGACGCCCTGATCCGGCGGCTTGAGGCGCTGGCGGCGAAGTGATAGCGTCCCCGGAAAGCCGGGGGTTTTATAATGCGCCATCTCGTTTCCTTGACCATCGCCGTTTTCGCGCTGGCTGCCTGCAGCAAGCCGGTCGCCGCGCCCGAAGCATCGTCGTCCGCGGTGGCATCGAGCATCGCGCCGGCAAGTTTCAAGGTGCAGGCGCTGACCGATGCTGACAACGACATTCAGGGCTGCCAGGTCATGCTTGACCAGAAGGAGATGGGGCAGGTCTTCATCGAGGACGGCGTCGATACCGGCGCGCACGGCTATATCCGCATCGACGGGACGAAATACCGGGTCGATCTGACATCGTCGGTGCAGGACGAAAAGGGCGGCGTGCGGGTGTTTGCCGACAAGACGTCCGACCTGACCGTGACGGAAAAGCTGAAAACCGGCGAAGCGCACGAGGAATCCGACAGCGTCGAACAGTCGGGCACGATTACCGTGACGTATAAGGGTGTGACGCAGACGATTGCGGTCGAAGGCGGAACTGCCTGCTGACGAATAGTAACGGGGCGTGGGGGCTGT
>CAKZJB010000215.1 GCA_936940865.1 uncultured Asticcacaulis sp.
CAGTTCGGCTCCCTGCATACGCGCAAAGCCCGCCAGCTGCCCGCCATAATAGGCCGCCGTGGCGTCGAAGACCTTATCGTGCCAGGCCAGAAGATCGTTGTACGCGCGCCCGTCCTGGCCGGCATGGTGTTCGAGCGCGGCCTGGATGCGCAGGGCATCGCGCTCATAGGTATCGGCAGCCAGCCGGGGTTTGAGGCGTTTCAAGTCCGCTTCGGCTTCGGCCGCCCGGCCGAATTCGCCGTAGGCGCGCGCACGAAACTCAAGGGCCCTCTCGGAATTTGCAATGCCCGGATCCTCGACCTTCGCGGCCACATCGCGCAGACAGTCGAGAATCCGCGCATAGTCCTTGCGGCCATAGGCGATGCCGGCACACAGGTAGCGGTTGTTGAACACGGCGTTGGGACCACCGGACGAGGCGATAAGGCGGCCGTGCAACCGCCACAGCCGTTCCGCCGCGTCCCAGTGCCCGGCGTCCGTCTCCATATCGGTAAGGTCGTAGACCCGCTCCGCATCGGGTGTGAGCGTGCCGATCTTCCGGTCGATCTCCGTGGCGGTCATGAGATGATCCAGGGCGCTTTCGTGGTCGCCGAGCCCATCCAGGGTGTCCGCGAGCAGGCTATTGGCGACCGCGGCCATGGGATAGGCGACCCTGCCCTTGGGCTCCAGAAGGCCGAGCGCCGTGCTTCCCGCCTTCACGGCCGCCGCGCCGTTGCCGCGCATGGCTTCGTCGGTTATCCGCTCCACCCAGGCCGCGGCGCGGACACCGTCATCCGGATAGTTCAGGTAAGGTTCCCAGGCCGATGACGGTGTGTTGCCCCCCTCATGCTCTCCGATGCGCATAAGGGCGCTCAAAGCGCGCAAGCGCGGCTGATCGTGCGTCCGTCCCCAGGTGTCGACCGTGCCGAGCCACCGGGCAAAAGCCCCATTGTCGCTGTTGTCGCGATAATAATAGAGCACCCGCCAGAGCGCGAAAAACTGACGGTCGCCGGTGTCGTTCAGCGCCGCCTGCCCGGCTTTTTCGATGTCGTCGGCATGCAGTCGGCCATGATGCGCCTCGATATCGCGAACCAGGGTGTCGAGCCGCGTATCCGATGTCCCGGCAATGGCCGGTCCGGCGGCCAGCATGGCGGCCACGACAGCACCCCGCAGGATCTTACGTCCCCGCTCCCATAGCCAGGCATCCCATAAAGAAGCCCCCATACGCCTTATACTCCAGGCCCGGACGCAGCGCCGAGAAAGAATCACCCTGCACCAGTATAGGCTGTGCCTGTGGGTTTGTAAAAAATGCGGCTTACGGCGAAAGCTCGCCCTCCCCTTGCCAAAGGAAAGACCGCCTCTTAGAGGTGAGGTGCCAGAGGGGGCCATCATGACTTTTCCAATCAAGGCCGTTTTCCGGCTCACGGGTAAGCTCCTGCGCCAGAGTGCGATCCCGCTTGCGCTGGTGACGGTGCTGTTGGGCTATCTACCGCACACGGCCGTGCACTATGGGCTCCAGTCGCTCATGTACACAAGGCTGGGCGCAGTTATTGTCTCCGCTCCTTTCGTTGCCGGCAACGTGCTGCTGGTCATCAACCAGTTCATATCCGCGTTTTATCTCTGTGCCGTCTCCGAGATCGCCTTGCGCACGGCCGCCGGAAAACCTCTCCGCCCCGGCAAGATGCTGATCGACGCTCTGGTCAACGCCGTTCCGGTCATGGTGATACAGTTCGCCTTACAGACGGCCACCCTTCTTGGCGTTCTGCTTCTCGTGATCCCGGGCGTGTTCGTCGGCGTGGCCCTGTCGGTCGTCGTGCCGACCTATGTCTGCGAAGGCAAGAGCATTGTCGATTCCTTCCGACGGGCCTTCCGGTTGACCAAGGGCCGGCGCTGGGGGATTTTCGGAATATGGCTTTCGATCAGGCTCATATCCTTTGTCGTCTTTCCCAATACCCTTCTGTCGCCCGTGAACTCGGCATTTGCCGTGGTGCGCCACGTGGCGCCGACGTTTTCTTTGCCCGATGTCCCTGCTGGCATAGCATATGCCCCCGCCACCGCAACGGCGCTGGGCTTCGTCATCACGCTGATCACGACGCTCACGATCGTCCTGAACACTGCCATCTATCTGACCCTGCGTTTTCATAGCCCCGATCAGGGCAAGAACACGCGTATCGCCGAAGTCTTCGAATAGCCCTACGGCTTCAGCCTGTACCCAATCCCGGGCTCGGTGACGATAAAGCGCGGATTGAGGGCATCGTCTTTCAGCTTTTCGCGCAGGTGCTGGGTGTGGATGCGCAAATAGGTCTGGTTGTCGGGGACGTGGCGGCCCCAGACGGCGTTCAGCAGGAAGGAATGGGTCAGCACCTTGCCCGAATTGCGCGCCAGCACCGTCAGCAGCTTGTACTCGATCGGCGTCAGATGGACGTCCTCGCCGTCCAACCGCACCCGCCGCGCGGCCGTATCGATGACCAGATTGTCGTAGTCATAGACGAAGGGCTGGTCGCCCGGCGGGCGGTGGGCGTGGCGCAAGGCCACGCGGATGCGCGCGATCAGCTCGCCCGAGGCAAACGGCTTGGTCAGGTAGTCGTCGGCGCCAAGCTCCAGGGCCTCGATCTTGTCGCGCTCCTGGCCACGCGCCGAAATGACGATGATCGGCGTGCGCGTCCATTCGCGGATCTGGCGGATGATGTCCATGCCGTCCATGTCTGGCAGGCCGAGGTCGAGCAGGACGACGTCGGGATTCTCGGTCGTGACCTTTTGCAGACCCTCCTTGCCGGTCGCCGCCTCGATCACCGTCATGGCATTGGCGCCCAGGGTCGAACGCAGGAATTTGCGGATGTCGGCCTCGTCTTCGATCGACAGGATGCGCGTGCTCTCGGTCATGACACGTCTTTAGCTATGGGAAGCGTGAAAATAAAGCTGGCCCCGGCGGGACGGCCGTCGCCCGACGCCTTGTTATTGCGGGCATAGATCATGCCGCCGTGCGCCTGGACGATGCCACGGCAGATGGCCAGGCCCAGCCCCGTGCCGCCGGAGCGGTCGGAACTTACCGTCTGGCCGGTCTGGAACTGCTCGAAGATGCGGTTCTCGTCGCCTTCGCGCAGGCCCTCGCCGTTGTCGGACACGGCGACGCGCAAGCGATCGGCGTCCTTTTCGACGCGGACAAGGATGTCGCCGTCCCGCGCCGTGTGCTGATAGGCGTTCTCGATCAGGTTGACGAAGACCTGTTCGATGAGGGCGCCGTCGATCATCACCATGGGCAGGGCGCCGGTAATCTGTGTCCGGAGCGTCCGCTGCTCCTTGCCGGCCTGGACGTGGGCGAGCGCGGCGCCGATGATTTCCTGGATCATGTAGGGCTGGAGGTTCAGCTTCATCCGCCCCGAGGTCAGGGCCGCCATGTCGAGCAGGTTGCCGACGAACTTCTGCAGGCGGTTCAACTGGCTCCATACGCCGGTCAGCTCGTCGACCGCCTTGCGCGGCAGTTCCTTGCGCATGCGCAACAGCGCGCTGACGGAGCCGTTCATCACGGTCAGCGGCGTGCGCAGATCGTGCGACAGCGACGACAGCAGCACGTTGCGCAGCTTTTCGTTTTCGCTGTCGACGCGCGAACTTTCGGCCTCGTCGGCGCGACGGGCGCGCTGCAAAGCGCCGGCGATCAGGCTGGCGAAGGTTTCGAATTGCAGGATTTCGGCGCCGGTGAACTGGCGGGCCGCATCGCGCGGCGTAAAACCCAGCACGCCCAGCATCTCGTTTTCGGCGAGCAGCGGCAGATAAAGACCGGCGGCCGACGGCAAGGTGTCGGTGCCGCGCCCGGCCATGCGGTGATTGGCCGTCACCCATTCGACCGCGCCCAACTCCTTCATGTCGGCGCGCAAGGTGTCGTCGGGCCAGACCGATCCGCCGGTAAAAACGGTGACGCCCAGGTCGAAGGGACCGCTCAGGTGCTGGATCGCCACGGCGCACATGCGATCGACGCCGCGCACCGCCGAAAGCGCGCGCGTCAGGCCGTAGAGGATTTGCGTTTCCCGCTCGCGGTTGCTGACCAGCCGGACGTGGCGCGACAGCCGGGCCGTCAGGGAGCCCACGACCAGCGACGTCACCAGCATGAACGTAAAGGTGACGTAGTAGTAGGTGTCGTAGAAGTTGAAGGTGTAATAGGGCTGGGTGAAAAAGAAGTTGAACGCCGGAATGCTGAGCACCGAGGCCAGCACCGATGGCCCCAGGCCCAGCCGCGCCGCCACGATGACCACGCCGGTGAGGTAGATCATGGCCAGGTTGTCGGACGGCGTCAGCCCACGGAACGGGAAGCCGATCGCCGTGCACAAGGCGACGCCGCCGGCCGCCAGCGCGTAGTCCGACGGCCGCGCCACGAAGGCCGCCAGCCGTGAGGTCAGGGGTTGCGAATGCGTGTCGTCCGTACGGTCGCCATGGATGACGGTGACCTCCAGCCCGTCCCCGCGCTCGATCAGCTGCTGGGAAAGCGGCACGCGGAAGGGCTGCCACCACGGCGGGCGGCGATGGCCGACGACGATCCGGGTAAAGCCATTGCGCCGGGCATAGGCGACGATGTCGGCCGCCGGCTGCCCGCCGGTCAGGCGCACGATCTCGGCGCCGAGGGTTTCGGCCAGGCGCAGATAGTGCTCGACGCGCGCCAAAGCCTTTTCGTCCAGCTGCTCGTGGCGGTCGCTTTGCAGGTAGACGGCGAACCAGTTTGAGCGGCCGCGCACCGCCATGCGCTTGGCGTGGCGGATCAGCCGGGTCGTGAGCGGATCCGGACCAACCAGCAGCATGATCTTTTGCCCGACCTGGGCTTCGTCCCGGCCCATGGCGGCGCTGAGTTCATCGCTCTGGGCGTCGACGCGCTCGGCTGTGCGGCGCAGCGCCAGCTCCCGCAGGGCCAGGAGGTTGCCCTTCTTGAAGAAGTTCTGCGCCGCGCGCGTATTGGCGCCTTCGGCGACATAGACCTTGCCCTCGGCCAGCCGCTTCAGCAGTTCGTCCGAGGAGACGTCTATCAGCGCGATTTCATCGGCGGCTTCGAAAATGGTATCGGGCACCGTCTCGCGCACCCAGACGCCGGTCAGGCGCGCCACCTGGTCGTTGACGCTATCCAGATGCTGGACGTTGAGCGTCGTGTAGACGTCGATCCCGTTGTCGAGCAGTTCCTCGACGTCCTGCCAGCGCTTCGGGTGGCGCGATCCCGGCGCATTGGTGTGGGCGAATTCGTCAACGAGGATCAGGCCGGGCCGGCGGCTGAGCGCGCCATCAAGGTCGAATTCCTTCACCTTGACGCCACGATGATCGATCTCGAGCAGGGGCAGGAGCGGCAGGCCTTCGATCAGCGCCAGGGTTTCCTGGCGGCCGTGGTGTTCGACGACACCGACCACGACGTCGCGGCCCTCCTTCTGCCGGACGCGGGCCTCGCTCAGCATGGCGAAGGTCTTGCCTACGCCGGCCGACGATCCGAAGAAAATCTTCAGGCGACCACGCGCGCTCTTGCCCTCGTCGCCTTCTGCACTTTTGGCGACGAGGGCAAGCAGTTTGTCCGGATCGGGTCTCCCCTCAGAGCGGCGGCTTTCGTTCAATCAGAGCTTCCCATCGAGACGGAGATTCACTTCCAGGACATTTACACGCGGTTCGCCCAGGACGCCAAGGGTTCGTCCCTTTGTCGAACTGGCGATGGCCGAACGGACCGCCGCCTCATCGACATGGCGGGCGATGGCGATACGGTGAACCTGGTATTCCGCCGCCGCCGGGCTGATTTCGGGATCCAGGCCCGAGGCGGACGCCGTCACCAGATCAACCGGTATGGGGGCGGTGTTCCCGGGATCGGCGGCCTTCAAGGCCTTGATCCGGCCTTTCACGGCATCCAGCAGCGCCGGATTGTTGACGCCGAGGTTCGAGCCCGACGAGGCGCCGGCATTGTAGGGCGCGGTGGCGGTCGCCGACAGTCGGCCCCACAGGTATTCCGGCTTGTCGAAGTTTTGCCCGATCAGGGTCGATCCGACGACGTGGCCATGGTCGCGAATCAGGCTGCCTTCAGCCTGATGGGGAAAGCCGACCTTGAGAATGAAAGTGGTCAAGGCCGGGTAGACGCCGCCGAGCAGCAGGGTCAGCAGCAGCGTGCTGACGATGGCGGGACGGAGATTTGAAACGAGAATTTTCATGGGCAAGAACTCCTAGGCTAACCCGACCGCGGCCAAGCCCATATCGATCAGCTTGATGCCAATAAACGGGGCGACGATGCCGCCGAGGCCATAGACGAACATGTTGCGCGACAGCATCTTCGCCGCCGGCTCGGCGCGGTATTTGACGCCCTTGAGTGCCAGCGGGATCAGCGCGATGATGATCAGGGCGTTGAAGATGACCGCCGCCAGGATGGCGCTTTGCGGCGACTTCAGGCCCATGACGTTCAACGCGCCCAGAACCGGATAGGTCGAGGCGAAGGCCGCCGGGATGATGGCGAAGTACTTGGCCAGGTCGTTGGCGATGCTGAAAGTCGTCAGCGCGCCGCGCGTCATCAGGAGCTGCTTGCCGATCTCGACGATCTCGATCAGCTTGGTCGGATCGCTGTCGAGGTCGACCATGTTGCCGGCCTCCTTGGCGGCCTGGGTGCCCGAATTCATGGCCACGGCCACGTCGGACTGGGCCAGGGCCGGGGCGTCGTTGGTGCCGTCGCCGACCATGGCGACCAGTTCGCCGCCCTCCTGCATCTTGCGGATATATTTCAGCTTGGTCTCGGGCGTCGCCTGGGCCAGGAAGTCGTCGACCCCCGCTTCCGACGCGATGGCGGCGGCGGTCAGCGGGTTGTCGCCCGTGATCATGATGCTTTTGATGCCCATCTTGCGCAGTTCGGCCAGGCGCGCCTTGATGTCGGGCTTGACGATGTCCTTGAGGTAGACGACGCCCAGCACCTGGCTGTTTTCAGCCACCATCAAGGGTGTGCCGCCCTTGCGCGCGATATCGTCGACGGATGCCTGGACCTCGGCGGGGACCTTGCCGCCCTTCTGGCCGATCAGCCTCTCGATGGCGTCGCCGGCGCCCTTCATGATGTGGCGGTCGCCGACCACGATGCCGGAGGCGCGCTGTTCGGCGCTGAACGGGATGAAGGTGGCGTCCAGTCCCTTCGGATCGCGTTCCGGCAGGTCGAAAGATTTACGCGCCAGAACGACGATCGAGCGGCCTTCCGGGGTCTCGTCGGCCAGGGAGGACAACTCGGCGGCCTCGGCCAGCTGGGCCTTGGTGACGCCCGGCGCCGGAAAGAATTCCGTGGCCTGGCGGTTGCCGAAGGTGATGGTGCCGGTCTTGTCGAGCAGCAGGACATTGACGTCCCCGGCGGCTTCGACGGCGCGGCCCGACGTCGCGATGACATTGGCGCGGATCAGGCGCTGCATGCCCGAAATGCCGATGGCCGACAGGAGCCCACCGATCGTCGTCGGGATCAGGCAGACGAGCAGCGCGATCAGCACGGTGAGGGTGATGACGCTGCCCGAACCGGCGCGGCCGACGCTGAACAGCGAGTACGGCAGAAGCGTCGCGCAGACCAGCAGGAAGATGATGGTCAGCGCCGCCAGCAGGATCGACAGGGCGATTTCGTTGGGCGTCTTCTGGCGCTTGGCCGATTCGACCAGGCCGATCATGCGATCGAGGAAGCTTTCGCCGGGATCGGAGGTGACGCGCACCACGATCCAGTCGGAAAGGACCCGCGTACCGCCGGTCACGGCGTCGCGGTCGCCGCCCGATTCGCGGATGACCGGTGCGCTTTCGCCCGTCACCGCGCTTTCGTCGACCGAGGCGATGCCCTCGATGACCTGGCCGTCGGCGGGCACGAAATCGCCGGCTTCGACCACGATGATATCGCCTTTGCGAAGGGAGTTCGCGGGAACGGACTGGAATTTCGACCGGTCGGAAGCCTTCGACAGCTTCTTGGCCGAGACGTCGCGCCGCGCCTTCTTCAGGCTGTCGGCCTGCGCCTTGCCCTTGCCTTCGGCTATGGCCTCGGCGAAGTTGGCGAACAGCAGGGTGAACCACAGCCAGAAGGTGACCAGGCCGACGAACCAGACGGGCTGGCCGCCGCCGATCATGGCTTTTGCGTCGATCAGCATGACGGCGAAGATGACCGTCGTCACGACCGAGCCGACGAAGACCAGGAACATGACCGGGTTACGCAACTGGTAGACGGGGCTCAGCCGCAGGACGGTATTCTTGAGGACGGAGCCCATGTCGGCCCCTTCGAAGAGACCGGTTTTTTGAACGTGTGTGGCCATGGGAGTTAGCCTTTGATCATGTTGAAATGCTCGACGACCGGCCCCAGGGCCAGCGTCGGCGCGTAGTTGAGAACGCCGACCAGGACGACCACCCCGACCAGCACGGCGACGAAAAGCGCGTTGTGCGTCGGAAGCGTCCCGGCGGAGGTCGGCACGGTCTTCTTGGTCGCCAGCGATCCGGCCATGGCCAGCACGGGCACGATGATGAAGAAGCGGCCGAACAGCATGCAAACGCCCAGCAGGACGTTATAGAAGGGCGTGTTGGCGGAAAGACCCGCGAAGGCCGAGCCGTTGTTGTTGCTGGCCGAGGTCACGGCATAGAGGACTTCGGAGAACCCCTGGGCCCCGGGATTGAAGATGCCGGCCTGTCCGTCCTTCGCCATCAGCGCAATGGCCGTGCCGACCAGGACCAGGATGCCCGGGACCAGCGTGCCGATCGAGGCCATCTTGATCTCGAAGGCCTGGATCTTCTTGCCGAGATATTCCGGCGTGCGCCCGACCATCAGGCCCGAGATGAAGACGGCGATCACGACGAAGATCAGCATGCCGTAGAGGCCCGAGCCCACCCCGCCATAGATGACTTCGCCGAACTTCATCAGGATCAGCGGCACCAGCCCGCCCAACGGCGTGAAGCTGTCGTGCATGGCGTTGACCGAGCCGTTCGATGCGGCCGTCGTCGCCGACGCCCAAAGGCCGGAATTGACGATGCCGAAGCGCGTTTCCTTGCCTTCCATGTTGCCGCCGGCCTGAAGGTGGCTGGCCAGCTGGTCGATGTGCAAAGCGGCCAGATGCGGATTGCCCGACTGTTCCATGGCCACGCAAAACAGCATCAGGGGCACGAAGATGACAGTCATGGCGGCGTAGATCGCCCAGCCCTGGCGTTTGTCACCGACCATGGCGCCGAAGGTGTAGCAGCAGGCCGCCGGAATCAGCAGGATCGACAGAAGTTCGAGGAAGTTTGTGAACGGCGTCGGGTTTTCGAAGGGGTGCGCCGAATTGACGTTGAAGAAGCCGCCGCCATTGGTGCCGATCATCTTGATTGCTTCCTGGCTGGCAACGGGCCCCAGCGCGATCGTCTGGTCGGCGCCTTGCAGGGTGTGGGCGGTGATATAGGGCGCGAAGGTCTGCACGACGCCCAATGCGCCCAACACGACCGCAAGGATCAGCGACAACGGCAGCAGCACGTAAAGATTGGCGCGGATCATATCGACCCAGAAATTGCCGATCTCGCTCGTCTCCTTGCGCACCAATCCGCGGATCAGCGCCGCCATGACCGCCAGGCCGACAGCCGGCGTGACAAAATTCTGCACGGTCAGGCCGACCATCTGGCTGAAATAGCTCATGGTCGTCTCGCCGGCGTAGGACTGCCAGTTGGTATTGGTGACGAAGCTGACCGCCGTGTTGAACGACAGGTCGGGCGAAAGTCCCGGCAACGCCTGCGGATTGAGCGGCAGAAGGTTCTGCAAGGCCAGGATCAGGTACAGGACGACGAAACTGACCGCCGAGAAAGCCAGCGTGGCGACGGCATAGGCCGTCCAGTTCATTTCCTTTGCGGAATCGATGCCGCAGGCCTTGTAGATCAGGCTCTCGAGCCAACCCAGGACCGGCGACATAAAGGTGCGCTTTCCTTCAAAGACACGCGCCATATAGGCGCCCAGCGGCACCACGCAGGCCGTAAGCACGGCCATATAAAGGGCAAGCTGCAGCCAGGCATTCCCGGTCAGCAGCGGGCCCGCGATAATGGGGGACATCGGACCCTCGGACTTTTATGGAAACATTTCGGGTTTGACGAGCGCGGCCAGGAGATAGCCGAGCAACAGCGCGACGAGGACGCCCGCGCCAATATAAAGCGCGGTCATTGGCCGCTCTCCCGCAGGCGTTCGCATAGCGCGACGAGCCCGGCGGACACGGCGAAGAAGGCCAGGCCGCCCAAGGCATAGAGGATGATCATGGGATACGCTCCATTGATGATGGCAGCGTATCTACGCCTTGCGCCGTATGGGAGGCGTATAAAGGCAGGGCGGCGGCGTATAGCTTTCGTATAGCCCCGAACCAGAACCTCCCTTCCTTGTACCTCCCCGTTTTTCGCAGAAAAATGGGGTTTGGCGCCAGCGAAAGTATAGCTTTCGCAAGCCATCGGACCGCACGACTGAGCCATTGCGAAGCAAAGGCGAAGGAGATGTGGTGGTGGGGTTTTTTTTACTGTGTTTGACACCCCGCCGGATGCGAAAGTAAGCAAGAAACCCCACCACCACATCTCGCTCGTTTGCTAACGCAAATCTCGCTCGTGCGGTCCCCCATCGCTTCGCGACAGGGAGATGCAAGTGCCCGCCTATACAAAAAATATACAAAAATTATACGCCGCCTATACGCCGAAAGGATTATTGCACTGCGGTCAACATTACCGCGAGTAAGGACAGTGCCGCCGGGGTGCATCCATTACCCGCAAGGCTTGTCACATGGTGCCGCTTTCCGGGAGCCCGGGCTGGATTGAAACGGGGCTCGATCTGGCTGTTCTGGCTGCGCTGATCCTGCCGTTCGGCGCCTATATGGCTGATGTCTTCCGCAATCGAAAAACCTTCCTTTCGCCGGTGCTGGAGCCGGTAGAAAACGGTATTCTGCGTCTTGCCGGGGTCAATCCCGGGCGCGGCATGGACTGGCGCACCTATGCCCTCTCGGCGCTCGTCTTTTCGTCGCTGGTCTTCCTGGCGCTTTACGCCATCCTGGCCGCAGGCGGCTTGTCCGCAGACCGCGCCTTTATCCTCGCCGCGCAACTGGTCGCCGATCCGGCGAATCTCTCAGCCGCCCCCATGCAGGCCGCCACCATCGCGGCCTTCATCTCCGCCGGAACGGGCCTTGCCGTCTTCGTGGCCATGGTGCGGGGCCTGACGGGCCTGCGCGCCGGCAATTTCTGGGCAGACCTTCTGCGCACCGAACTGCGCGTGCTCCTGCCCGTGTCGCTGGCCTTCGCGGCGCTGGTCGCCACCGGCGGGGCCGGCGAGGCGCTCGAAGCGTTCGGCCGCCTCCATGTCACGGACACGGCCCCTCACCTGCCATCCATCCCGCGCGAAGCCGCGGCCCTGATCGCCACGCCGTCTGGCGCCGCGGTCAACGCAGCCGCCGCGCCAGCCGCGGCCACAGTTTCCACCCGCCTGTTGTCGCTCCTGTCGCGCGCCCTGATGCCGCTTGCCCTGTCCCACAGCTTCGGCCTGATGACCGGCGAAAAACGCCAGGGCCTGCTGATGCTCGGCGCAACCGGACTTGTGCTCCTGACGGGCCATACGGCCGGACCGGCGCTGTCGTGCGGTCTGGTCGCCGTTTTCATGCTGGCGGCCGCCGTCATCAGCCGCGTGCGCCGCGGCCGCGCCGTCTATCTCGGCCGCCGGCTTGGCCGCTATGAAATCACCATGGCGGCCACGTGCCTCGGCCTGATCGCCGTAGCGCCATTGGCGGCCCTGGTGCCGGCGCTGAGCCTGTTCGCCCTGCCCGCGCGCGTCTGGACACTGATCCCGGCGCTGGCCTTCGCGGGCTCCTTGTCGGCGCGGCCGGCCGGAGCCGAGGCGTGAAGACAATGCCCGTCATTCTGCAAAGCCTCAGGCCGGGCCTGGTCTTGCTGGCCGCGCTGGCAACCGTCGGCGGGCTTTACCCGCGGCTCGTGCAGGCGCTTGCGGAAAACGGCCTGAACGCCCAGCTCGACGACGCGGCCCTGCGCGATCCTTCGGGCCGCATCGTCGCCACCTCGCTCAGCGGGACCATGGACGAAACGCCCGGCCATGTCTGGGGCCGCATCCGGACGCCGGCCACGGTCGATTGCGACACCGTCCGCGACAATCCGGCCTGCGCCGCCGCCATCACCGCGCGTCTTCAGGCGCTGAAGGCCGCCGACCCGTCAGCCGGTCCTGTACCTCCGGACCTTCTGCGCTTTGAGGGCGCGGGGCTCGATCCCGACATCGGTATCGATGCCGCGCGTTATCAGGCGCCGCGCATCGCCCGCGTCCGCCGTCTTACCGAAGCCGAGGTTCTGACCCTGATCAACGTTTCGGCACGAAACGCCGTCTACAATACGACGCGCGGTGTCTATATAAACCGTCTCGATATCAACCGCCGCCTGGACGGATACCGGCCATGAGCGCGGACACCCAAGCCGCCGGATTTTCCGGCCGGAGCAAACTTATGACAGCGCATTCATCCGTATCAGCCGAAGCTACGGCCGACGCTCCCGCGGATTCTGTACTCACATCCACCGAAGCCGAGGCCGTGCAAAGCCACGGCCATGGCCGCGAAGGTTTCTGGGCGCTGACGATCGGCGCCATCGGCGTCGTCTTCGGCGATATCGGCACTTCACCGCTCTACGCCATGAAGGAGGCGCTGCACCACACGCGCGCCGGCACCTCCCCGCACCTGGCGACCTTCGGCGTCATCTCGCTGGTCTTCTGGGCGTTGCTGCTGCTGGTCACGGTCAAGTACGTCATCTTCCTGATGCGCGCGGACAACCGCGGCGAAGGCGGAACGCTCGCCCTGATGGCGCTGGCCCAGAAGGCGCTCGGCAAATATTCGCCGTCCATTTTCTTCCTCGGCATCTGCGGCGCGGCCCTGTTTTACGGCGACAGCCTGATCACGCCCGCCCTGTCGGTGATGAGCGCCATCGAAGGCTTCAAGGACGCCCCGCATGTCGGCCACAGCCTCGATCACCTGGTCGTACCGGTGTCGATGGTCATCCTGGTCGCGCTGTTCCTGGTCCAGTCGCGCGGCACGGAAAAGGTTGCGCGTTTCTTCGGCCCGATCATGCTGCTTTGGTTCGCCATCATCGGCGCCATGGGTTGCGTCTATATCGTGCAGCGCCCCGACGTCCTGATGTCGCTCAGCCCGCACTA
>CAKZJB010000216.1 GCA_936940865.1 uncultured Asticcacaulis sp.
ACCACCACCCTGACCAACTGGACGACGGGTTCGCTCGGCCGCCTCGCAGCGGTCGCCGGTATCGCTTCCGCCGTCGCCGGCATGGTCTTCCAGTTCAACTGGCGCCTGATCGCCGCTGCTGCCGGCATCGGTCTGACCGCCGCCGCCGGTCCGGGCATCGTCACCGCCCTGGCGTCGGCTACCTTCTAAGCGGACAAAAGCCCAAATCCCCAAACCGAAGCCTTGCCCCTGCGGATACCCCGCCGCAGCCGGTGAGGTGTGTCCACGGCAGAGGAAGCCCGGACAAAACAAAAACCCTGGTCATTTCATGAATACGCGCATCCTCCAATATCTCGACGAGCCCGAGCGGTATTTCATCTTCACGCCGGACGAACTCGTCGCCGTTCTCGCGCCCCTCGCGGTGCTGACCCTGACGATGAATTTTGTCGTCGGCCTCGGCGGCGGTGCCGGTGCCTTCTGGCTGCTACGGCGCCTGAAAAAGGGCGGCTCGCTGAGCAAGCTCATGTGGGCGGCCTACTGGCTGCTTCCCTCGCGCACCTTCGGTCTCAAGAAGACGCCGCCGTCCGATCAACGCCTGTTGGTGGGGTAGGGCTATGGACATCCAGACCGCGCAACAGAAACAACGGCTTTTCGCCAAGCGCAGCGCCGCGCTGACGGTGCTCCTGGCCGCGGCCGTGGCGACCAATCTCGTTCTTGGCCTGGTGGTCATGAACAATAGCCGCATCATCCTCGTGCCGACCCTTCCCGGCGATGCCGCGATCGACCCGAATGGGCGAGTCGACGCCGAATATCTCGAAGACATGACACGGGATGCGGCCTGGCTGTTCCTGAACAAGACGCCGGAAACGGCCGGCTATTTCGAGCGGCGGGCTCAACGCCTCATGGACCCTGTCCATTTCGAGGCGGTCAAGGTCCAGCTCGAAAAGGATAGCGCCAAATCGGAGGCCACGCACAGTTCGCAGGCCTTCTTCCCGGCCGACTTTTTCGAGGACCCGGCGAACCTCTACTCCGAGGTCCGGGGACGCCTCGTCATCATGCAGGGCCAACAGGTCCTGGACGACCAATCCAAGGTCTACGCGTTGCACTGGACCAAGACCGGCACGCTCGTGCGCCTGGCATCGATCGCCGAGATCGATCCCAAGGACGCCAAGGGCGACGACGTCAAACCCCGCATTTCCGGAGAAACTCAATGACTTTCAAGACCCTGACTTTCGTCAGTGCGCTGGCGATTGCCGCGAGCATCGCGTCGGGGGCTTCGGCCGACCCGTTGCGCGTCAAAGCCGGCTCGGTCGACATCGACTTGTCCGCCACCCAGATGTCCCGGATCGTCATCGAGGGCGAGAAGATCACCGCCGTGCGCTCGCTCGACGATCCCTCGGGACCCCAGGTGTTGACGCAGAACGATCAGGCGACCGGCGACCTGTTCGTCGGCTTTGACGGTGAAACGGCGGGCCGGACGTTCAGCGTCTTCGCCACCACGGATCAGGGCGAGACCATTCAGCTCCTGCTGCATCCAGGGGACGGCCCGGCTCGGACTGTCGACCTCCTGCCCGAGGGCAAGACCAACGACAAGGTGGCGGCGCCCGTATTGCGGTCCAACGGATATGCAGAGACCGTCACGGCGTTCATGAAACTGATGTTCAACAATCAGGTCACGGATGGCGTCACCTACGAACCGGCCGACGATAAGGGCCAGGTCAGCGATCGGCTGAACATCCGAACCGTCGGGTATTACAGGGCGGCAGGACTGCGAGGGATCGTCCTCTTCATAACCAACCGCGACACGGTTCCCCGGACCCTGAAGCCTGAGCAGTTCCTCGTCGCCCACGTGATCGCCGCCGGCGTCAGCAACGAAATGCTCGAACCGGGCGCCAGTGCGCGGGTCTATATCGAGGAGGAAGCCCAGTGAGCATCCCCGATCCGATCCCCGAAGCCGTCGACGATGGCGGCAATCCGAACGTCCAAGCGCGGCAACGCCAGAACATGCGCTGGCTCCTGCTGATCGGCGCCGCCGCGGTCATCGGCGGAGGCGTTTTCTACGCCGTCAGCTTCAAGAAGCCTGCCGCTGCCACGACCGTACAGAAGAAGGCCCTGGAACAGCGAACGCTTGCCACCGCCAGTGTGGCGGCACCCGCGGCGCTCAGTCCGGAAGCCGAAAACACGCGTCTGCGCGGCCAGGTGGGCGACCTTCAGCTGGCCTTGCAAACCGCGCAGGAGCAGAACGCCCAACTCCAAACCGAAAATGCTGGTCTCGGCCAGCAGATTGCCAGCACTCCAGTTCCGCCCGTGCGTGCCGCGCGGGTCGACCGGACGCGCGCGGAACCGGCCTCCGACCAGGTGGGTTCGGGCTTCCGCGCGTCAGGTGGCGCCGCGCCTCTTCCTCATCCAGGCGCGGCGTCACCACTGGGACAGGGCGACGCGGGAACGCCCACATCGGCGGCAGCCAGGCGAAGCATCCGCCTCACGGCCATGGATGGGCAAGACCCGAAAGCTGCGCCGATCCCGGCGGCCGCTGCCGCGGGAGCGACGCCTGACAAGGTGAGTGTGTACGACAGCAGCCAATATGTGGCGCCCAACTCCTATGTCCAAGCCCGCGTTCTGGTCGGCGTCGATATGCAGGCAGGGATCTCCGCCACGGCCGATCCGAAGCCAGTGCTGTTCCGCATCGACGGCCGAGCCGTCGGCGTCGGTGCCGACGGCCAGTTCCAGACGAGCGACCTGACCGGGTGCCTCGTCAATGGTGCCGCCTTCGCCGAACTGTCCAGCGAAAAGGTCTACATCAAGCTCCAGAAGATCTCGTGCCCCGTCGATGGCAGCCATTATCTCGTGACCAAGGTCGACGGCTACGTCACCTACATGGGCAAGTCCGGCGTTCGGGGCAAGGTCGTCAGCCGCGAGGGCAATTTCGCGAACAAGGCGTTCGTCGCGGGAACCCTGCAGGGCCTCGGCCAGGCGATGAGCACCAATACCCAGCGAAGCCTTACTGGGATCACCACCTCGAACGGCGTTGCAGGCGTTGCCACCGCACCTTTGACGGATAGCCAGATCGCGCAAGCGACGCTCGGCACCGGGATCAGCAACGCCAGTTCGATGCTCGCCGACTACTACATCAAGCGCGCCGAGCAGTATCAGCCCGTCATCGAAATGCCGACCGGCCTCGAGGTCGAACTGGTCTTCCTCGATGGCTTCCGTTTCACCACAAAGGGTACCCAACCATGACCGATATCATCGGACGGTTCCGCGCGGCCGTGGGTCCGCGCAGCGGCGCGATCATCTTCGGCGTCTCAATCCTCGCCCTGTCGGGCGCCGTCATCTCTGGCGCGACCCTTGCGGCCTCGTCGACCAAGGACCTGCAGAACGAGCTTCAAGCTCAATTCCCAAAAACCCGTATCACCCGGATCGACTGCAAGACGGCGGTTTCCGGCCTTTGCGAAGTCACGGCCGGCCGGAACCTGTTCTACGCATCCCGCGACGGGCGTTACGTGGTGGTCGGATCGCTTCTCGATCTCGA
>CAKZJB010000217.1 GCA_936940865.1 uncultured Asticcacaulis sp.
CCATCAGGCGCTTCAGGCGGTTGTTGCGGTTGATGACGCGGCGGTACAGGTCGTTGAGGTCGGACGTCGCGAAGCGGCCGCCGTCCAGCGGAACCAGCGGACGCAGTTCCGGCGGGATGACCGGCACGACCGTCAGGATCATCCATTCGGGACGGTTGCCCGACTCGATGAACGACTCGATCAGCTTCAGGCGCTTGGAGAGCTTCTTGCCCTTCATTTCCGAGGTGTTGTCGACCAGCTCGGCGCGCAGCTTGTCGGCGATCTCGTTGAGCTCCATGTTCATCAACATGTTGCGCACGGCCTCGGCGCCGATTTCAGCCGTGAAGCTGTCGTCGCCGAACTCTTCCTGGTAGCGGTAGTATTCGTCTTCCGACAGGAGCTGGTTCAGCTTCAGCGGCGTCAGGCCCGGCTCGGTGACGATGTAGTTTTCGAAGTACAGAACGCGTTCCACGTCCTTCAGCGCCATGTCCAGGATCATGGCGATCCGCGACGGCAGCGACTTCAGGAACCAGATGTGGGCGACGGGGCTGGCCAGCTCGATGTGGCCCATGCGCTCGCGGCGCACGCGCGACAGCGTCACTTCGACGCCGCACTTTTCGCAGATGATGCCCTTGTACTTCATGCGCTTGTACTTGCCGCACAGGCATTCGTAGTCCTTGGTCGGACCGAAGATACGGGCGCAGAACAGGCCATCGCGCTCCGGCTTGAAGGTCCGGTAGTTGATGGTCTCGGGCTTCTTGATCTCGCCGAACGACCACGACAGGATCTTTTCGGGCGAGGCAAGCGTGATACGGATCTGGTCGAAGGTCGGAGCAACCTGGACCGGATTGAAGATATTCAGGACTTCCTGGTTCATGGGGTCTTCCAGTCGTCAAAAAACTTTAGGATGTGCGGAAGGCCCTCGCCTCCCGCACGTTTTTTCAAAAAGGTGGGCTATCAGCCCTGGCCGTTCTCGAGCTCGACGTTCAGGCCCAGGGAACGCATTTCCTTGATCAGAACGTTGAAGCTTTCCGGGATACCGGCTTCGAAGCTGTCGTCGCCGCGGACGATCGCCTCGTACACCTTGGTGCGGCCCGCCACGTCGTCCGACTTGACGGTAAGCATTTCCTGCAGGGTGTAGGCGGCGCCGTAGGCTTCGAGGGCCCAGACCTCCATTTCACCGAAGCGCTGTCCGCCGAACTGCGCCTTGCCGCCCAGCGGCTGCTGGGTGACGAGCGAGTATGGTCCGATCGAACGGGCGTGGATCTTGTCGTCGACCAGGTGGTGCAGCTTCAGCATGTAGATGTAGCCGACCGTTACGGGGCGCTTGAACTGTTCGCCCGTCAGGCCATCGTACAGGATCGACTGGCCCGAACGGTCGAGACCGGCCGATTCCAGCATGTCCTCGATGTCGCTGATGTGCGCACCGTCGAAGACCGGCGTCGCGATCGGTACGCCCTTGGACAGGTTCTTCGCCAGTTCGATCAGCTCTTCGTCCGACTCCGGCAGTTCCTGGTTCGGGCCGTAGACCGACTTCAGGTGATCGACCAGCGCCTGGCGCTGACCGCCGCCGTACTGCCAGTCTTCCAGCATGCCGGCGATCTGCTTGCCGATGCCGGCACAGGCCCAGCCCAGGTGGGTTTCGAAGATCTGACCGACGTTCATGCGCGAAGGCACGCCCAGCGGGTTCAGAACGATGTCGACGTGCGTGCCGTCGGCCAGGAAGGGCATGTCTTCCACGGGGAGGATCTTGGAGATAACCCCCTTGTTGCCGTGACGGCCGGCCATCTTGTCGCCCGGTTGCAGCTTGCGCTTCACGGCCACGAAGACCTTGACCATCTTCATGACGCCCGGCGGCAGTTCGTCACCGCGTTGCAGCTTCTCGACCTTGTCTTCGAAGCGGCGGTCCAGACGCTTGCGGGCGTCCTGGAACTGACGGTTCATGGCCTCGAGCTCGCCCATGATCTTTTCGTCTTCGAGCGCGATCTGCCACCACAGGCCGCGCGAGATTTCGGAGAGCTTGTCTTCGGTGATCTCGCCACGGCCCAGGCCCTTCGGACCCGAGACGGCGACCTTACCGACCAGGATTTCCTTGAGACGGCCGTAGATGTTGCGTTCCAGGATCGACAGTTCGTCGTCGCGGTCCTTACCCAGACGTTCGATTTCGGCGCGCTCGATGGCCTGGGCGCGTTCGTCCTTTTCGACGCCGTGACGGTTGAAGACACGGACTTCGACGACCGTGCCGGCGACGCCGGGCGGCAGGCGGAGCGAGGTGTCGCGCACGTCGGACGCCTTTTCGCCGAAGATGGCGCGCAGCAGCTTTTCTTCCGGGGTCATCGGGCTTTCACCCTTCGGCGTCACCTTGCCAACCAGGATGTCGCCCGGCTGGACTTCGGCGCCGATGGCCACGATGCCGGCTTCATCGAGGTTGCGCAGGGCTTCTTCGCCGACGTTCGGGATGTCGCGGGTGATTTCTTCCGGTCCGAGCTTGGTGTCGCGGGCCATGACTTCGAACTCCTCGATGTGGATCGAGGTGAAGATGTCGTCGCGCACGATGCGTTCCGAGATCAGGATCGAGTCTTCGAAGTTGTAACCGTTCCACGGCATGAACGCGACCAGCACGTTGCGGCCCAGAGCCAGGTCGCCCAGGTCGGTCGACGGGCCGTCGGCGATGATGTCGCCGGCCGAAACCTTGTCGCCCACGCGGACCAGCGGACGCTGGTTGATGCAGGTGTTCTGGTTCGAACGCTGGAACTTCGACAGGCGGTAGATATCGACGCCCGGCTTGGTCGGGTCGACTTCTTCCGTGGCGCGGATAACGATACGGGTACCGTCGATCTGTTCCACCACGCCGGTGCGGCGCGCGGCGACCGTGGCGCCGGAATCGCGGGCGACGACCTCTTCCATGCCGGTGCCGACCAGCGGCGCGTCGGCCTTGACCAGAGGCACGGCCTGACGTTGCATGTTCGAGCCCATGAGGGCGCGGTTGGCGTCGTCGTTTTCAAGGAAGGGGATCAGCGCGGCGGCGACCGAGACGACCTGCTTGGGCGACACGTCCATATAGTCGACGGTCGAGGCCTGCTGCAGGCCCGGTTCGCCGTTGACGCGGCCCTGGACCAGGTCTTCGACGATGCGGCCGTCCTTGAGCGCGATGTTCGCCTGGGCGATCACGTGCTTCGACTCTTCCATGGCCGACATGTAGACGACCTCTTCCTGCGCCTGGCCGTCGACGACCTTGCGGTACGGGCTTTCGATGAAGCCGTACTTGTTGACGCGGGCGTGGGTAGCGAGCGAGTTGATCAGACCGATGTTCGGACCTTCGGGGGTTTCGATCGGGCAGATGCGGCCATAGTGCGTCGGGTGCACGTCGCGGACTTCGAAGCCCGCGCGTTCGCGCGTCAGACCGCCTGGCCCCAGGGCCGACAGACGGCGCTTGTGGGTGATTTCCGACAGCGGGTTCGTCTGGTCCATGAACTGCGACAGCTGCGAAGAGCCGAAGAATTCACGCACGGCGGCGGCGGCCGGCTTGGCGTTGATCAGGTCGTGCGGCATGACCGTGTCGATATCGACGCTGGACATGCGCTCCTTGATGGCGCGCTCCATGCGCAGCAGACCGACGCGGTACTGGTTTTCCAGCAGTTCGCCGACCGAACGGACCCGGCGGTTGCCGAGGTTGTCGATATCGTCGATTTCGCCGCGGCCGTCGCGCAGGCCCACCAGGATCTTGAGGATCTTCAGGATGTCGTCCTTGCGGAGCGTCCGCTCGGTATCGGCGACGTCCTGCTCAAGGCGCATGTTCATCTTGACGCGGCCGACGCTCGACAGGTCGTAGCGCTCGAGTTCGAAGAACAGCGAGTTGAACATGGCTTCGGCCGCTTCGATCGTGGGCGGCTCGCCCGGACGCATGACGCGATAGATGTCGAACAGCGCGTCTTCGCGGCTCGAGTTCTTGTCGATGCGCAGGGTCGAACGCATGTACGGGCCGACGGTGACATGGTCGATATCGAGGACGTCGACCTTGGTGAAGCCGTTGTCTTCCAGCAGCTTCACGGCGGGGCCGTCGAGCTCGTCGCCGGCCTCGGCGTAGATTTCGCCGGTCTGGAAGTTGACTTCGTCGCGCGCCAGGTACTTGCCGATCAGGGCGTCCGGCGACAGCAGCAGCGACTTCACGGTATCGCCCAGCTTCTTGGCGGTACGGGCCGAGATCTTGGTGCCGGCCTGAGCCACGACTTCGCCGGTGTCGGCGTCGATCAGGTCGAATTCCGGCTTCACGCCGCGCCAGCGCTCGGGCTTGTAGGGCGTGACCCAGCCGTTTTCGCGCTTTTCGTACGGCACGACGTCATAGAAGGTCGTCAGGATTTCTTCGCCGTCCATGCCCAGCGCGAACAGGAACGAGGTCGCCGGCAGCTTGCGGCGGCGGTCGATACGGACATAGACGATGTCCTTGGCGTCGAATTCGAAGTCGAGCCACGAACCGCGGTACGGGATGATGCGGGCGCCGAAAAGCAGCTTGCCCGACGAGTGGGTCTTGCCCTTGTCGTGGTCGAAGAAGACGCCCGGCGAACGGTGCATCTGGCTGACGATGACGCGTTCCGTGCCGTTGACGACGAAGGTCCCCTTGTCGGTCATCAGCGGGATGTCGCCCATATAGACGTCCTGCTCCTTGATGTCCTTGACGGAGCGGGCGCCCGTTTCCTCGTCGCTTTCGAACACGATGAGGCGCAGCTTGACCTTAAGCGGCGCGGCGTAGGTGATGTCGCGCTGGATGCATTCCTCGACATCGTACTTGGGCTCTTCGAACTCGTACGACACGTATTCCAGGGTGGCGCGTTCGTTGAAGTCCTTGATCGGGAAGACCGACTTGAAGACCGCTTCCAGGCCGTCATCGGCGCGCTGCGAAGGGCGCACGTCGCGCTGCAGGAACTGCTCGTACGACGAGCGCTGCACCTCGATGAGGTTGGGCATGCGGATGGCTTCAGGAATGCGGCCGAACGACTTGCGGATCCGCTTCTTCTGGGTGAACGACAGGGGCATCGTTTATCCTTGCGTTTTTTGGTGACGCGAAAAGGCTATGGGTATTGCAGAAAATTCTGCGCGCTAAAGGGTTTCGGTCCGTCCTGGACCCGAAGTTTCGCGCGCCTGCTCTTTTTTGGCGTCGCCGCCAAAGACGCTGTTTTTGTTGAGCTTGTTCAAGCTCGCCCTCGCCGATGGAAAGAGCATAAGATCGGCCTGCGGGTCAATTTGGCCTCGGAACAAAAGTTCCCCGGCGAATTGAACTGCGCGCATTAGCGCAGTTCTGGATGGGAGTAAAGGGGGTAAATGGAAAGAATTTTTGTTTTGTCAAGCCCCGTCGTTCCGGGCGGGCATGAGCCAGAGAAATGATACCTTTCGTCAAACGCAGGTGCAGCAACCGGCTACCTCTCTATCATTTGCCGAAGACCAAAGATTTGTTTCCGCAGAAAGGCGATATCCGCACTTTCCCAATCATTCGCTCTGCAGGTCTCGTCGACAAGCACTGCTGACTTAAGCACTTGCGTGTCCAGAGTCATCACCGGAACTGAAACGGCCAAACCCGTTAAGGCGGACAAATTTCTATACGGCTCAGCGGCTACATTGGCAGAGTCTAAAGTTGATATCTTCAGGCTAAAAGGACCATCCATAAATGTAAGGTCGCATGCTTTCTTTTTAAGGTGCCGCAATCGCAACGCCTCAAGCCACCATCCCAAAACGACCGCGGGAAAATCATTCCAGCCTTTGGCAGGGAACGGTTTGCTGCCCACGGTGAACCAGATCCCGCCGGTTATATTATGACGTCCCTTTTGAAAAGTGGTGGCGTCAACGTGGAGGGCGAGGTCAGTCATGGTGCGTTTTTACGGCTAGATTGCTGGAAGAAAGTAAGAAACCCCACCACCACATCTCACCGCTTCGCGGTTCGTGCGGTCCCCCTCCC
>CAKZJB010000218.1 GCA_936940865.1 uncultured Asticcacaulis sp.
ACGCGGCGTTTTGCTGGGCGGCGTGCCCGGCGTCTCTCCTGCGAAGGTCGTCATCCTGGGCGGCGGCGTCGCCGGCATCAATGCTGCGCAGATGGCCGTGGGCCTGCATGCCGATGTCACCGTGTTCGACGTCAACCCGCACCGCCTGATCGAGATCGACACCACCTATAATGGCCGCATCAAGACCGCCTATTCGTCGAAGGGCGCCATTGCCGACGCGCTGAAGGACGCCGACCTGGTCATCGGTTCGGTGCTGATCCCTGGCGCCGCCGCGCCCAAGCTGGTGACGCGCGACATGCTGAAAACAATGAAACCCGGCGCGGTGCTGGTCGACATCGCCATCGACCAGGGCGGCTGCTTCGAAACCTCGCACCCCACCACGCACCAGGACCCGATCTATATCGTCGACGGTATCGTCCACTACTGCGTCGCCAACATGCCGGGCGCCGTGGCGCGCACCTCGACCCTGGCGCTCAACAACGCCACCCTGCCCTATGTCGTGAAGATGGCAAGCATGGGCGTTTCGGCCGCTTTGGCCGCCGATCCGCACCTGCGCGCCGGCCTCAATGTCGCCGCCGGCAAGATCACCTACAAGGCGGTCGCCGACGCGCTCCACCTTGCCTTTGCTGCCTGATCCCGCCCTATAGATCAAGCGGCCAAACCCGTCCGGGACCTCCCCCTTCCCGGACGGGTTTTCCATGCTTTTCGTTACTTTACGTTCACGTAAAGTGATTGGTATCGGTCGATCTCCGCGCTATATTGAGGCCGAAACGGTGACGACCATGACTCTGAGCGACCTGAAAAAGCATTATCCGACCCTGGCCGAGCGCTATGCCGACCTGGTTGTGCACATTGTCGGCCTGGCCCTGGCCCTGTTCGGCGGCGGAGTGGCCCTGGGCCTGGCCATCCATTACGGCCTGGCGGGCCGCATTGCATCGGTCATCGTCTATGCACTGGGTTTTGCCGCCATGCTGTCGTTTTCGATGGCGTACAATTTCGCGCGGCCGCGCTGGCAGCCTTTCCTGCGGCGGCTCGACCACGCCGGCATCTTCCTGATGATCGCTGCCTCCTATACGCCCTTCACCACCCAGGCTCTGACCGGCGGCTGGGCCTATGGCATGAGCATCGCCGTATGGAGCCTGGCCGGCATCGGGATTATCGCCAAGCTGCTGCTGCCCGGCCTCGGCAAGTGGTTCTGGGTTCCGCTTTATCTTACGCTCGGCTGGCTGATCGTCATCGCGATCAAGCCGATGCTGCACGGCGTCCATCCGGCTGCCATGATCCTTTTGGCCGCCGGCGGTGTCGTCTATTCGGTCGGCACCATCTTCTATATGATGAAGCGGCTGAAATTCCGCCGCGCCATCTGGCACGGCCACGTTCTGGCCGGCGCCTTCACCCACTATGCCGCCGTGCTGGTCGGGGTGGTTCTGGTCGCGGCGAAATAAAGGGTTCGGCTTTACTTTTTTAGCCTCAGCCTATATCGCCTGCCCCATGTCAAAGACCCCCGCCACCGAGGCCGCGCGCCGCCGGACCTTCGCCATCATCTCCCACCCCGACGCCGGGAAAACGACGCTGACCGAGCACCTGCTGCTGGCCGGCGGGTCGATCCGTGCCGCCGGCCAGGTGCGCGCCCGCGGCGAAAACCGCCGCACGCGTTCGGACTGGATGAAGATCGAGCGCGAACGCGGCATCTCGGTGTCGTCCTCGGTGATGACGTTCGAGCACGACGGGCTGCTGTTCAACCTGCTCGATACGCCGGGCCACGAAGACTTCTCGGAAGACACTTACCGCACGCTGACCGCCGCCGACGCCGCCGTCATGGTGCTCGACGCCGCCAAGGGCATCGAGCCGCAGACGCTGAAGCTGTTCGAGGTGTGCCGTCTGAGGGACATTCCGATCCTGACCTTCATCAACAAGATGGACCGCGAGGCCGAGGATCCGCTGGCCCTGCTCGACGAAGTGGCGTCCAAGCTGCAGCTCGATCCGTCGCCGCTCTACTGGCCCGCCGGTTCCGGCAACCGCTTCAAGGGCATGGTGGAGATCAAAACGGGCCTTTTCTATCCCTATACCCGCCGCGAGTCCGGCGCCGAATACGATCAGGGCCACGAAGACGCCGTGCCGCTCGATGAAACCGTGGCCAGGGGCTATCTCGACGAAGCCGAACTGGCGGAACTCAAGGACACGGCCGAACTCATCGAAGGCGGTTTCAAGGCATTCGACGCCGAAAGCTTCCTCGAAGGCCATATGACGCCGGTCATGTTCGGCTCGGCGCTGCGCCACTACGGCGTCAACCAGCTTTTGCAAGCGCTCGGCACCTTCGCGCCGGCACCGAAGGCCGTGCGCGCCGAAAAGGCCGGAGCGGAAACCAGGGTCGAGCCGGCGGAAAAGGAAGTCACCGGCTTCGTCTTCAAGATCCAGGCGAACATGGACCCCAACCACCGCGACCGCATCGCCATGCTGAAGCTGTGTTCGGGCAAGTTCGAACGCGGCATGAAGCTGAAGGTGCAGAACACCGGCAAGCAGCTTTCGGTCAATGCGCCGATCATGTTCTTCGCCTCGGACCGCGAACTGGCCGAGGAAGCCTATGGCGGCGACGTCATCGGCATTCCCAACCACGGGGTCCTGAGGGTCGGCGACAGCCTGTCGGAATCGGGGACGATCCGCTTCCAGGGCCTGCCCAACTTCGCGCCGGAAATCCTGCAACGCGTGCGCGTCAAGGACCCCCTCAAGGCCAAGCACCTCAAGAAGGCGCTGGAAAGCCTTGCGGAAGAAGGCGTGACGCAGCTCTTCCGTCCGTCGATCGGGGCCGACTTCATCGTCGGCGCCGTCGGTCAGTTGCAGTTCGAAGTCATGGCCGACCGCCTGTCGAACGAATACGGGCTGGACGTCATCTTCGAGCCGTCGCCGTTCTCCGAGGCGCGTTGGCTGATCGGCGATGCCGCCAAGATCGAGGATTTCGCCGGAAAGTACCGCTCGGCCATGGGGGCCGATCTCGATGAAGCGCCGGTTTTCCTCGGCAAGTCGGCCTGGGAGATCAACTACGTCGCCGAACGCTTCCCCGACGTGCAATTCCGGCGCACCAAAGAGCGCGGTTAAGCTTGCAAGGAAGCCCGCAACAGCCCATCTGGTGGAGACCTGAACAGGAGCCTCCCCAAAATGAGCACAGCCGCCGCTTCCGGAACCTTCGCCATCGGCGATATCACCGTCAACCGCCTGGGCTTCGGCGCCATGCGCATTACCGGCCCCGGCGTATGGGGACCACCTGCCGATCGCGACGAGGCGATCCGGGTGCTGAAGCGCCTGCCGGAGTTGGGCGTCAACTTCATCGACACCGCCAATTCCTACGGTCCCGACGTGTCCGAGCAGCTTATCCACGAAGCCCTGCATCCCTATGACGGGTTGCTGATCGCCACCAAGGGCGGCCTGGCCCGCACCGGCCCCAACGTGTGGATTCCGCTGGGCCGCGCCGAGTACCTGATCCAGCAGGCGCACAAGAGCCGGCGCCAGCTTGGCGTGGAGAGCATCGGCCTGTGGCAGCTGCACCGCATCGACCCGAAGGTGTCGCACGAGGAGCAGTTCGGCGCCATCAAGACCCTGCTCAAGGACGGCGTGATCAAGCACGCCGGCCTCAGCGAGGTCAGCGTCGACGAGATCAAGGCCGCCTCCAAGTACTTCAAGGTGGCCACGGTGCAGAACCGCTACAACCTGGTCGACCGCGGCAGCGAGGCGGTGCTGGAC
>CAKZJB010000219.1 GCA_936940865.1 uncultured Asticcacaulis sp.
CCTCCCCGCTTCCGGCCTCGACGTCCGCCCCGATATCCGTAAAGCCGGCGGAGACTACGACATGATGAAACGCGTTCTTCCCCTCCTTCTGCTTTTGCCCGGCCTGGCGATGGCCCAGACGCCGGACCCGGGCCAGACCCGGACCACACCGACACAGCAACCCGGCCAGAACGTGCAGGCCCGCCCCGTCCGCGAATCGACGCGGCCGCCCCAGGCCACGCCCTACAGCGAACGGACGCCGATCAGTTCACCGATCGGCGACTTGGATTCGCGCCTGCGCATCGTCGAATTCAATGCCGGCGAAATCTACCGTCTTGCCGGCTGCATGGGCTTCCAGACCACCGTGACCCTGGCGTCGAACGAACATGTCGACACCGTGTCGATCGGCGACAGCTCGGCCTGGCAGGTTACCGCCAACAAGCGCGGCGACCTGATGTTCCTCAAGCCGACCTCGGCCAAGGCCTTCACGAACCTGACCGTGATCACCGACAAGCGCACGTACAATTTCGAACTGCGCAACGCGCCGGAGGCCGACTGCAACAAGGGCCGCGTTGCCTACGAACTGCGCTTCCACTACCCGCCCGAGACGCCCACCGGGACGCCGGTCGCCGGTCCCAAGACCCCGGTCGATCCGAATGCCTTCCTGCCGCCGGCCGAAAAGCGCAACACGGCCTATTCCTACACGGGATCTGCGGATCTCGTTCCGCTGCGCGTTTTCGATGACGGCCTGTCGACCTATTTCCGCTGGAGCGCCAGCGCGCAGACGCCCGCAGTCTACGCCCTCAACAGCGACAACAGCGAGAGCATCGTCAACTATTCGGCGCGGGGCGATTACCTCGTGGTGGAACAGGTAGCCCGCGCCTACGTCCTGCGCCGCGGCAACCTGCGCGCGGTGCTGTATAATGACGCCTACAAGGTCGAGGGCCTGGATTCGCAGTCGCCGCGGCCGCGCAAGGGAGCAAAGTGATGGCGGCCTCCAATAAGCTTCCCTCCGGCAACGATCCCCGTCTCAGGATGGAGCCGGACGATCTCGAAGCCGCTTCGGCCCGCGCCCTGCCCCAGGTCGCACGCGGCGGATCGGGCGTGGATACGACCATGATCGTCGGTACGGTCTGCGTCCTGCTTCTCGGCGCTGTCGTCTTCATCACGCTCGACAAGCAACCCCCGCGCCAGCCGACGCCCCGGCCACCGGTGCAGGCGGCCCCGCCCATGCCGCAGCAGCCGTCGGTCCTGCCGCCGATCAATCCATCGCTCAATACGCCGATCGAGCAGCCGCAGGCGCCGCTGGTCCAGCCCGTGCCGGCCCAGCCGCAGGGGCAACCCCAGCCGCAGCAGGACCCCAACGCCCTGAGGGCCCCGGCCCTGGTCATCGACAACAGTTCAGCCCCCTCGCCCCAGCAACAGGGCGCACAAGCCTCGGGCGCCGGCGGCGCGGTCACGCTCAACGCCAACGACCAGTTCGCCGCCCGTGTCAGCGGCGACGTCACGCAGAAGGCCCAGAAGATCGGCGATCCTTCAAAGGTCGTGCCCCAGGGGGCCGTGATCCCGGCGGTGCTGGAAACCGCGATCAATTCCGACCTGCCGGGCTATACCCGCGCCGTCGTCTCGCGCGACATCCGCAGCTTCGACGGCACGACGGTGCTGATCCCGCGCGGTTCGCGCCTGGTCGGCCAGTACAAGAGCGGTCTGGCCAGCGGCGAAACCCGCGCCTTCATCATCTGGACCCGCCTGTTGCGTCCGGACGGCCTGTCGGTGCAACTGGCTTCGCCCGGCACCGACGACCTTGGCCAGGCCGGGGTCTCGGGCAGCGTCGACACGCATTTCGCCAAGCGTTTCGGCGCCGCCATGCTCCTGTCCGTGGTCAACGGCCTGGCGGGCGCCCTGAAGAGCAATAACTCGAACACCATCGTCATCGGCACCTCGGCCGACGCCCAGAACGTGGCGACCGAGGCGCTCAGCAACGACGTCAAGATTCCGCCGACGATCAAGGTGCCGCAGGGCGCCCCCATCCAGGTCTTCGCCGCGCGCGACCTCGACTTCGCCCTGGGGCAATAACCGTGTCGTCCGAAGCCGCCGACCTGATCAATCCGCCGCCGGGCGGCGTCGTGGCCGTCGACGGCGTCTACCTGCGCACCTATCTCAAGCCCTTCCTGCCCTGGCTGGAAAGGGACGAGGTCACCGAAATCCTGGTCAACCGCCCGGGCGAGGTCTGGGTCGAAGTCTCCGGCGAGCCCGCCATGCGGCGGCTGGACATGCCCGAGGTCGACGACACCCTGCTGTCGCGCCTGGCCGCCCAGATCGCGCGCATGGCCCACCAGGGCATCAACCGCGAGAACCCGCTGCTGGCGGCCTCCCTGCCGACGGGCGAACGCGTGCAACTGGTCGGCCCGCCGGCGGCGAAGCACTGGGCCATGGCCATCCGCCGCCACCGCATGGTCGACCTTGCGCTCGACGATTACGACCGCGGCCCGATCAAGACGGTTTCCGGCGGCGACGGCCGCGACGCCCTGGCCTATGCCCGCGCCGAGCCGATCAGGTTCCTGAAGGAAGCCGTCCAGGCGCGCAAGACCATCCTGATCTCGGGCGGCACCTCCTCGGGCAAGACGACCTTCCTCAACGCCATGCTCAAGACGATTCCGGCCAATGAGCGCATCATCCTGGTCGAGGACACGCCGGAAATCGCCGACGACCATGCCAACAGCCTGCGCCTGGTGGCGGTCAAGGGCGAGCTGGGCGAAGCGCGCGTCACCATCAACGACCTGCTGCAGGCCAGTTTGCGCCTGCGTCCGGACCGCATCATCGTCGGCGAAATCCGCGGCGAGGAAGCGACGACCTTCCTGCGCGCCATCAATACCGGCCACCCGGGCTCCTTCACCACGGTCCATGCCAATACGCCCAAGGGCGCGCTGGAACAGATCGCGCTGATGGTCATGCAGTCGGGCACGCAGCTGACGCGACTCGAGACCCTGGAATACGCCAAGTCGCTGATCGACGTCGTGGTGCAGCTGTCGCGCTTCGGCGGAGAGCGGGTGATCTCGGATATCGACCTTCCGCGGTGATCGAGGCCCGCATGGAGTCCTCTTCCGATAGCACCCGCCCGCAACGCGTCCTCGACAACCTGCGCCGCATCGTCCAGGCCGTGCGCCTGTCTTCGGCCCAGATCGGCGGCCCCGACGGGGTGACTTCGGCGCAGTTCCTGATCCTCAAGCAGATAGAGGCCCATCCCGGTATTTCCGTCGGCGACCTGGCGGCGCTCACCCTGACGCACCAGAGCTCCGTGTCGGAGGTTATCGGGCGGCTGGAAGCGCGCGGCATGATCGTCCGCGCGCGGGCGGCCGAGGATGGCCGGCGCCGCGAAATCCACCTGGCGCCGGCGGGTCAAAAGGTCCTGGCGAGGCCGGTCGAAACGATCCAGGAAAGGCTGATCGCGGCCATGGCCGCCTTGCCGCCGGAAACCCTGGCCGCGCTCGACGGCGGCCTTGAGGCGCTTATCCGCGAAGCCGGCATCGCCATCGATCCCGCCCCCATGTTCCTCGAAGACGGCATCACGCCATAATTGGATCGATATGATTTCCAGTGGAAGCGGCGTAGCTATGCCGGCAGCCTATCCACCTTCCGTCATGCCGCTACGCGCCATGGCATCAAGGCCGCTTCCGGCCGCGGATGACGGAAGAGGCGTTGCATAATACCAACGGCAATAAGTGGTGACTCTGATTGAGGATTCCATTTGAGTCCGGATT
>CAKZJB010000220.1 GCA_936940865.1 uncultured Asticcacaulis sp.
TGTCAGTGCCGGATCAATACTCCCCACTTGTGCCGATTGAATCTTCCCCAGTTTGACGCCTGACGGACCTCCGCGTGCGTCCCGGAAGACCGGCGGCGCATTTTGATCGATGATCCTTCCGATAGTCGGCAGGAGGCTTCGATGATCAAGCTCGCGGAGATGATTATGATCCTTGATTTGCATCGGCAGGGCCTGACGGTCTCTGCCATTGCGCGCCAGACCGGCGTCGACCGGAAGACGGTCCGTAAATACGTCGAACGAGGCTTGGAGGCGCCGGCCTACAGTCCGCGTAAAGGGCGACAGACGGTTATCGATCCATTTGCAGCCTACCTTCGCGAACGTGTCGCCGCGTTCCCGGGGCTGACGGGAAGCCGGCTGTTTCGTGAGCTTAAGGAGCGCGGCTACGCCGGCGGGTATACCGCCGTCACGGATTTCCTCCGCGAGGTACGTCCTGGAGCCACCCCCGGATTTGAAGTTCGCTTCGAGACGCCGCCCGGTGATCAGGCTCAAGTGGATTTCGCCCATTTCCGCGTCGTTTTCACTGACGAGCCGTCGACGCCGCGTATTGTCTGGCTCTTTTCCATGGTCCTGGGTTTCAGCCGCCTGATCTGGGCGCGGTTCGTCGTCCACCAGGACCTGGCCACCGTATTGCGATGCCATGTCTCGGCATTTGAAGCCATGGGCGGCGCCCCGCGGGAGATTCTGTACGATCGCATGAAGACCGCGGTCACCGGCGAAGCCGACACTGGCGGCATTGCCTACAACCGCGCACTCGTAGACCTCGCCAGGCATTACGGGTTCCACCCCAAGGCCTGCCGTCCCTACCGGGCGCAAACCAAGGGCAAGGTCGAGCGGCCGTTTCGCTATATCCGCGAGGACTTCTTCCTGGCGGGCACTTTTCGTAATCTCGAGGATCTGAACGCCCAGATGGAACGATGGCTCGCGACCGTTGCCAACCCGCGCCGCCATGCCACGACCAACCGGATCGTCAACGAGGCGTTTGCCGAGGAGAAGCCCTACCTTCGGCCATTACCGCTGGCGCCGTTCCGGTCGGTGCTTAGGTTGGAGCGGCGGATATCTCGGGAAGGTATGATCAGTGTCGGCGGCAACGCTTACAGCGTTCCCGACGCGACCCGACGTCGGGCCGTTGAGGTTCACACGCTGGCCAACGAAGTTCGCATCTTCGAGGACGGCGCGCTGATCGCAACGCACCCTGTTCTGGAGGGCCGTAATCAGCGACGGATTGCGCCTGGACATCGCAAAATGCCGAAGCTGAAGCAAACGAGTCTTGCTCGCGATAATGCCCCGCAGACGATCATACACGGCACCGGTGACCGCGTTGTTCAACGATCCTTGGCGTTTTACGACGCCGTCGGCCGCGCCCTGGCTACGGATGGAGCACGCCCGTGAACGTGATAAACGAAGCCAGCATCATCGACCGTATCCGCAACGACCTGGTCGGCCTGAAGATGCCTCGCGCCCTCGAAGCGCTTGGTCATATTGTGCGCCGCCTCGAACAGGGCGAGCTCTCGGCTCTTGAAGCCATCGACATCCTGCTTAGCGAAGAGCTGACGCTCCGCGAGAACAGCCGCATCAAGACCGCTCTGCGCATGGGACGCCTGGCGACAATCAAGACGCTTGCGGGTTTCGACTTCACTTTCCAACCTTCGCTCGATCGCGATCGTATCCTGACACTCGCCCAACTCGGCTTCATCGAACGTTGTGAGGTCATCCACTTCCTCGGACCACCCGGCACCGGCAAAAGCCATTTGGCAACCGCGATCGGCGTGGAGGCGGTCAAGGCTGGAAAGAGCGTCTACTTCACCACCCTTGCCGAGCTCATTGCCTCACTAGCCAAGGCAGAACGCGAAGGTCGGCTGCAGGAACGCATACGCTTCTTCTGCCGGCCAAGCCTTCTGGTCGTCGACGAGATCGGATACCTCCCGGTCATCGCCGGCGGCGGAAACCTGTTCTTCCAGCTCGTCAACGCCCGATATGAAAAGGGCGCCATGATCCTTACCTCGAACCGAGGCTTCGCCGAATGGGGTGATGTCTTTGGCGATCCTGTCGTCGCAACGGCTCTCCTCGACAGGCTATTGCACCACGCCGTTGTCGTTCAAATCGAGGGCTCAAGCTACCGGCTGCGCCAACATGCCGAACTCATGCCAGAGCACGTGCGTTCGAAAGCTCTCATCACGCCGCCAGCATTTGCGCCGGCGCCCAAACCCCGAGGACGTCCACCAAAAATAAATGGCACTTCCCTCAGCGCCTGACCGGCGAAAGTGGGGAATTTTACTTCGGCACTTTTGGGGAAATTTCGTCCGGCATTGACA
>CAKZJB010000221.1 GCA_936940865.1 uncultured Asticcacaulis sp.
GGGACCGCACGAGGAGCCTTTAGGCGACGAGATGTGGTGGAGGGGTTTCTTGCTTTCCGACCGCCGGCCATGCGCCCAAGCCGCAGACTCTCCGCGTCGAGAAGAGATATGTGAACATGATAGCCCGGTAAACGGGGAGGGCCGAAGCAGCCATAGCTTCGCACTCGAACAGCAGGTGCTCTGATGTCGGCCGGGCCCTGGTACAAACGGTTGCCGTTCATCCATTCGCGCCTGGGGCGGCTGGTGGTCGGGCTGAATATCGTCAGCCTGCTGATCCTGCTGGCCGGCGCCATGGCCGTGAACGAACTGCAGAAGGGCCTGGTCAATGCCTACAAGGATTCGCTGACCTCACAGGCGCACCTTATCGGCCACCTGATGGGCGCGGTGGCGACCGGCGATGGACCGGAAGCCTATCTCGATCCCATGTACGCCAACCGGGTCCTGTCGGACTTCATTCCGCCTGACCAGCGCGCCCGCCTGTTCGACGCCGAGGGCAATCTGCTTTCCGATTCCTACGTGGTTTCGGAAAACGTCGACGTTCACAGCCTGCCGCCGGCGCGCAAGCCGGGCGAACCGGCGCCCGAGGACAAGTCGCAGGTCCGCGCCGAGCGCCGCGCCGAAGGCCAGAAGGAACTGCGGCAGGAGGTGCGCACGGCGCTCACCGGCACCGAGGTCGAGCAGGTCCGCCGCAATGAACGCGGCAAGAGCGTGGTGTCGGTGTCGATTCCCATCCGCCGGGTGCGCACCGTGCTGGGCGTGCTGACACTGGAACGCGGCGACCTCGACCGCATCGTCGCCGACCAGCGCAAGGCCATGATTCCGTTTGCCCTGGTGGCCCTGTGCGTCAGCCTGGCCTCGTCCGTCATCCTGCATTTCCTGATCACCCGGCCGATCCAGCGCCTGTCGGCGGCGGCCGACAGCGTGCGCGCCAACCAGACGCGGGAGATTTCGCTGCCCGACCTTGAGGAGCGCAAGGACGAAATCGGCGGACTGGCGCGTTCGATCGAAAGCATGACCGCGACCCTGTGGCGCCGCATGGAGGAAATCGACCGCTTTGCCGCCGATGTGGCGCACGAGATCAAGAACCCGCTGACCTCGATCCGCAGCGCGCTGGAAACGCTCAAGCTGGTCAAGGACGACTCGGCCAAGGAACGGCTGATGGGCGTGGTCAACCAGGACGTCCGCCGCATCGACCGGCTGATCACCGATATTTCGAACGCTTCACGCCTTGATGCCGAGTTGTCGCGCGATATGCCGCGCCGGGTCGAAATCGGCGGCCTGCTCGATGACATCGTGTCGCTGTACCAGCAGAGCGTCAAGCCGGGCGAGGCGGAGGTAGCCTTCACGCGCGAAGCCAATCCGGCCTTCGTCAGCGGCCGCGAGGGGCCGCTGGGACAGGTCTTCCGCAACGTCATCGACAACGCGCGTTCGTTCAGCCCCGAAGGCGGCACGGTGCGGGTGCGTCTAAGCCGCCGCATCGATGTCGAACGGCCGCTGGTATTGACGGTGGAAGATGACGGTCCCGGCATTCCCGAGGAGAATCTGGAGACCATTTTCCAACGCTTCTATACGTCGCGGCCGAAGGGAACCAGCTTCGGGCGCAATTCCGGCCTCGGCCTGTCGATTTCGCGCCAGATCGTCGAAGCGCATCGCGGCGTGATCTGGGCGGAGAACCGCAAGGATGCCGACGGCAAGGTCACGGGCGCGCGCTTTACCATCGCCTTGCCTGAGGCGTGAGCCAATTGGCCCACGCCTTTTTCCAGCTCAAACGCCGCCGCATCAGCGGGGGCGGGCGGTCGCCCTTGCCAACGGCGATCGAGGAAAAGGCAATCGCCGTTGGAATGACCGGCGACTGGGATTTCGCACCTGCGCCCTTTTTGTCCCACCTTCCCGGAAAAGTCGTGCCGCGGCCGTGTCACATATCGCGTTACCGCGCTTTCGTCTAAGGTCGGCAGTCCCCATATCCTGCCCGTATTGCGATGAGTAAGCTTGTTCTTCATGCCACCACTTTAAGCCTTATGGTCGGCCCTGCCTGGCGCGGCGTCCTGATCGTCGGGCCGTCGGGAATCGGCAAGAGCGACATGGCGCTCAGGGCGATGCAGGCGGGCTGCCAGCTGGTGTCGGACGACTATAGCTGCGTATGGACGTCCGGCGGAAATCTGTACGCGGCGCCGCCGGAAACCATTGACGGAAAAATGGAAATTCGCGGCATGGGAATAATGAGCGACCTGCCCAGGCGTCCGTTGACGCGCATAAGCCTGATCGCCCTGGCCCAGACCGATCCGGTCGACCGGCTGCCCGAGGCCGAGATCACGCCGATTTTAGGGTTGAACGTGGCGACCATCCGGCTCAACCCCCGGGAGGCATCCAGTGTGCCGAAGCTGCTGACGCGGCTGCGGAGGAGCGGTTAGGGATGCCGCCCGTGGTTGCAATGAAATCCCTTCACCGGCGGCCGCGCGCGGAATTTGCCGGCGTGGATCGAAATTCTCATTTTGCAGTGCGAAGCAAACCGGACTAATATCACGCGTTATGGCCGGATTTCGCCCCGGAAACGGGCGGCCCGGCGGCAAGGATTAGGCAATACATGATCGGACTGGTGATCGTAACGCATGGCAAGCTCGCCGAGGAGTTTGTAGCGGCGATGGAACATGTGGTCGGCCCGCAAAGCCAGGTAACCCCTATCTGCATCGGACCGGAAGACGACGTCAGCCAGCGTCGCCAGGACATCCTGAAGGCTACCGCCGAGAACGATACCGGTGACGGCGTCATCCTGCTTACCGACATGTTCGGCGGCACGCCGTCCAACCTGGCGATCTCCGTAATGGAGCAGACCCGCGCCGAGGTCATTGCCGGCCTTAACCTGCCCATGCTGATCAAGCTGGCGTCGCTGCGCAAGAACGAGGACCTTGGCAACTGCGTTTGTCACGCCCAGGAAGCCGGGCGCAAATACGTCACCGTGGCGTCCTATGTCCTGTCGGGCGACAACTGAAGCTTTAAGCGCTTCCTAACCCTGCCGGGGTAGAGTGCGGGGATACCCGTGTGAGTATCCGCAATGTCCGTCCTTGCCCGCAACGCCGTCGCCGTCCGCGGTTCCGGCGAAAAGCCGATGCTGTTCCTGCATGGCTATGGCTGCGATCAGCGGATCTGGGGCCAGATCGTTCCGTGGTTCGAAGCGACGCACAAGGTGGTGCTGCTGGACCATGTCGGCAGCGGCCGCTCCGACCGCGCGGCCTACGACAAGCTCCGCTACGCCACGCTTCACGCCTATGCCGACGACCTGATCGAGGTCTGTGACGCGCTGGACCTGCGGCAGGCCGATGTGCTGGCCCACAGCGTCGCCTGCATGATCACCCTCCTGGCGGCGAAAAAGCGGCCCGACCTGTTCGACCGCGTCATGCTGCTGGGGCCCTCGCCCTGCTATGTTGACGATGATGGCTATGCCGGCGGCTTCACGCACCAGGACATGGACGACCTCCTGTCCATGCTGGCGCTCAATCATGAGGCCTGGTCCGCCCAGATGGCGCCGCTGGTCATGGGCAACGCCGGGCGGCCGGAACTGGCGGATCAGCTCGAAGGCTTCTTCTGCCGCAACGATCCCGGCATTATCCACCACTTCGCCGGAGTCGTCTTCCGTTCCGACCATCGCGCCGACATCGCCGGCCAGACCACGCCGTGCCTGATCATGCAATGCCAGGACGATATCGTGGCGCCCATGGCTGTCGGCATGTACCTTCGCGGCGTCCTGCCGGCAAGCGAACTCATGGTGCTGGACGCCCATGGCCATTATCCGCAGCTCAGCGCGCCCGAAACGGTGATCGAGGCGGTGAAATGTTATATGGCGCGGCCGGCGGCCCGGGCGGCCTGACATGTCCGGGACGCTGGACGAACAGCTTCTGGATCTTGCGCCGTGCGGCATCCTGGCCTGCGATTCCCTCGGGCGCATCGTGCGCGCCAATGCCTTTTTCCGCGGGCTTTGCGGCATTGCGGCCGACGCTCCGCTGGAATCGTTCAACCGCTATCTGACGCGGCCGTCGCGCGTCATTCTCAATGCCCAGGTGCTGCCGCTGCTGCAACGCGCCGGTCAGGTGCGCGAGGCCACATTGGACGTGCAAGGGACTGCCGGCGTGATGCCGGTCCTGCTCAACGGCGATTACGACGGTCGCGGCACCTACGTCTTTTCGCTATTCCCGGCCGCCGATCGGCGTCAGCACGAGCGCGAGCTCCTGGTCGCCCGCAAGCAGCTCAGCCAGTCGCACGACTATCTCGAGCTGGCGGAAAAGCTGGCCAATGTCGGCCACTGGCATTTCGACCTGGCGACGGGCAAGGGCTTCTGGTCGTCCGCAATCTATTCGATCATCGGCCTCGATCCCGACGGGCCCGCGCCGGCCCTGAACGAAAGCACCAGTCTTTATCATCCGGACGACCGCGCGTCCGTTGCAGCCGAAATCGAAGCGGCCATCCGGACGGGCGAGGGATTTAGCTTCGCCAAACGCATCGTGCGCCCCGCGACCGGGGAAATCCGCCATATCGTGGCCTCCGGCGTCTGCGAAACCAATGTCCACGGCACGGTCGTCGGCCTGTTCGGCGTATTCCGGGACGTGACTGAGGCGGTCCAGAACCAGGCCGACCTGGCGGCCAGCGAAAGCCGCTATCGCCTGCTGGCGGACTATTCCAACGATATCATCACCATTTTCGATATTGGCGGGACGATAAGCTACATATCGCCCGCCGTCACCAAGGTGCTGGGTTATGCGCCCGAGGACCTCACGGGCAGGCACGTCGACGAAATCGTCCATGCCGATGATTTCGGCCATGTCCAGGCCGCCTATCGCGCCTATGTGACCGGCGGCGTCTGGGACGATGCGCCGCGTATCCGCTATCGCGCCCTGCACAAGGACGGCCACTACATCTGGGCCGAAGCCAACCCGACCGCCATCCTGGGCGAGGACGGCCGTGTCAGGGCCATTCAGGACGTGGTGCGCGATATTTCGCGGCAGAAGGCGACCGAGGACGCTCTGGCGCGCGCCAGCCTTGAAGCCAATGCTGCTGCCGAAGCCAAGGCGCATTTCCTGGCGACCATGAGCCACGAACTGCGCACGCCGCTGACCAGCATCATCGGCTTTTCCGGCCTGCTGCGCGACCTCCTTGCCGGCCAGGACGATCTGCGCCGCCATGCCCTGCGCATCCACACCGCGGGCCAGGCGCTGCTGGGCCTGATCAACGATATCCTCGATCATTCCAGGCTCGAGGCCGGCCAGCTCGAGCTCGATCTGGCGCCGGCCTCGGTGGTGGAAATCGTGGCCGAGGCGGCCGATCTGCTGCAGATGCAGGCGGACGCCAAGGGCCTTCACCTCGAAGTCACCGGCGGCGAGGACATGCCGCCGTCACTGCTGGTCGACGACGGCCGGTTGCGGCAGATCCTGGTCAATCTCATCGGCAATGCCGTCAAGTTCACGACATCGGGCGGCGTCACGGTTGCCATGGCCTACGATCCGGACGGCGCCGGGCGCCTGCGCTTTTAGGTCCGCGATACGGGGCCGGGCATTTCCGAAGCGGGGCAAAAGGCGCTGTTCCAGCGCTTCAGCCAGGTCGACCAGGTAACGCACGACGGCAGCGGCGGCACGGGCCTCGGCCTGTCGATCTGCCGGCAGCTCGTCGAGTTGATGCACGGCACGATCGGGGTCGACAGCGTCCAGGGCAAGGGTGCCGAATTCTGGTTCGAAATCCCGCTGCCGGAAACGGCCCCGGCGACCGGAGCGGCGGCGGAACACCCGCCGGGCCGTCTGCTGGTCGTCGATGACCAGGACGCCGTCGCCGACCTGCTGGCGACGCTGTTGCGGCGCCATGGCCATACGGTGGATGTCGCGCATAACGGCTACGACGCGGTCGAGGCATGCCGGCGCTCCATCTACGACCTCATCCTCATGGATATCAACATGCCCGTCATGGACGGCTTTGCCGCCAGCCGCGCTATTCGCGATTCCAGCCCGCTCAATCGCGAGGTGCCCATCCTGGCCCTGACTGCGGCCGGGGGCGGCGCGCGCCAGCAGGCCTGCCTTGCGGCCGGGATGAACGCCCTGCTGCTCAAGCCCGTCAACCCTGCCGCCCTGTCCGACGCAGTCGCCCTGTGGCTGTCGTCGGCGCCGCGCGAAGCCGGCACGGCGGCCGCCATTGCCGGCCAGACCTCGGCCCATCTGGTCCACAACGAGCCCCAGCCATGCCCCAAGCCCGCCGTATCCTGATCGTCGAAGACAATTCCGATATCGCGGAGCTGTTGATCCTGCGCCTCGGCCTTGCTGGCTACGAGACCTGTCGGGCCGCCGACGCCGACTCGGCGTTACGGGCCATGGATGCCTTCAGGCGCGACGGCATCCTGCTGGATATCGGCTTGCCCGGGCGGGACGGATTTTCCTTCCTGCGGTCGATCAAGGCGATTGCGAAATACAAGGACATTCCCGTCCTCATGCTGACAGCGCGCCAGGCCATGGGCGATATCCAGATTGCCATGAGGCTCGGAGCCAAGGACTATGTCGCCAAGCCGTTCGACGACAAGAAACTGTTGTTCCGTATCGCGCGCATGCTGGGCGAACAGGTGGCCAGGCCGACGCCCGTTCAGCGCACCTATGTCTGGGACAAGTAGGGTTCAGGCCTGAGGCGCAGGACGCGCCAGTGTCGCGTCCCCTTCCTTTTTGATTAAGGGGTCGGACGCGCCAGTGTCGCGTCCTCCAGCACCCGCGCCATGGCGTCGCGCGCGGCGACCAGGATCGTACGCAACTGGCAGTCGTCGGGCGTCGGACAATCGTCGCACTGGGCATAGGCCGTCCGGCTGGCGCAGGTCGTGAGCGCCAGCGGCCCGTCGGTCAGGCGGATGAGATCGGCGATGGAAATCAGGTCCGCAGGCTTGGCCAGACTGTAGCCGCCGCTGCGGCCGCGCCTCGAGACCAGGAAGCCTTCCCGGCGCAGTTCGAGCAGGATGCCTTCCAGAAAATGCTGCGGCGCCTTGATGCGCGCCGCCAGTTCCCCGGCATGGAGGCTTTGCTCTTGCGGGCAACGGGCTAATTCCTGCATGACGCGTATGGTATATTTGGCGCGCTGGGACAGCATGTCTGGTCGATTCCCGGTCGATATGTCCTTGTCTCTTATGATAATTTGTGCGGACGGGCAAGCTGCTGGTGCCTGATCGTTGATTTTTTCTCATCCCATGAGGTAGAAATTTTCGCGCGCTAAAACCACACCAAAATGATAGGAATTAGACCGTGATCATTTTGGAGAACCGCCCATGCCCGGTCCGCGCGCCACGACACCCAACCATACGGTTCCGCTGATCTGGTATGCCCGATGCCCGACACTGACGGCGACCGGGCTTGTGGCCAATCGTGGCGTCTTCCAGCGGGAATTCCTGCGTGAAAACGTCAATCTGGTGTCGGTGCGCGAAACCAATACGCCGTCGGTTCGCCAGGGCCATCTCGATCATACCCTGCCCAACCTGGTGCGAGAGGCCGATGCCGCCACCGCCCTTTGGGCCTATGGTCAGAATGCGCGGTCGCGGCTTCTGGCCATCGGAAAGACCTGGCATGCGGTAACGATAGTTGCGCGGCCGCGCGGTCATGTTGCGGGCTTGCGCGACCTGATCGGCCGTCGCCTGTCGCTGCCCAGGGAGGCCGGCACCTTCTCGCCGGCTTCAGCGCGGGCTTTACGGGCGTGGGAAACCGTGCTGTCCGCGGCCCACGTGCCGCTGCAGGACATCGAATTCGCGCCCGTGGTCGCCGACCATCCGTCGGTGCCCTTCGGCGACATTGCGCGCCGCGAGGTCGAGGCGCTGTTGAGCGGTCATACGGACGTGGCGGTTTTGTTCGGCGCCAAGGGGCTGGAACTGGCGCGGTCGGCGCATCTGCATGTGGTGCGCCGCTTCGAGGCGCGCGAAATCCAGGCGTCGCCGCAATTGTCCGGCCTTGTGGAATTGCGGGCGCTGACGGTCGATCATCCCCTGCTCGACGGCAGTCCGGAGGTCGTGACGCGCATCACGGGCAACCTGCTGAAGGCGGCGCCCTGGGCCTCCGCCTTCCCGAAGGAGGCCCTGCGCCAGGTGGCGGTCGAGGGCAAGGTCGAGGAAGCCGACGCGGCGGACGCTTACGGCGGCCTGATCGCGGAAGGCGCCCGCCTCGGGCTGGAGCCCGAACGGCGGGACGAGATCGCGGCCCTGTCGCAGTGGCTGAAGACGCGGCACCTGGTGCCTGACGATATCGACCTCGGGGCGTGGGAGCGCCCCGAAGTCCTCGAAGCCGCACGGCAAGGACTGAAGGCTGTGGCGTAAGGGTGTTATGGGTGTTAATCACCGGTCATGAACCCGATCTTCGCCGACCTGCCGACCAGCATCTTCGAGATCATGTCGCTCGAGGCCAGAACGCGCGGCGCCGTAAACCTTGGCCAGGGTTTTCCGGAGGCTGACGGTTTCCCCGAGGTGCGCGAGGCCGCGGCCCGCGCCTTCATGGAGCAGTCGAACCAGTACGCGCCCATGCGGGGCCTGCCCGTCCTGCGGCAGGCGGTCGCGGCCTTCTATAGCCGCACCCAGGGACTTTCGCTCGATCCCGACACCGAGGTCATGATCACTTCGGGCGCCACCGAGGCGATCGCGGCGGCCATCCTGTCGTTCATTACGCCCGGTGACGAGGTGGTGCTGTTCGAGCCCATGTACGACGCCTATCTGCCGCTGGTGCGGCGCGCCGGTGGCGTGCCCAGGGTCGTGCCGCTGAAGCCGCCGCACTGGACTTTCGACGGCGACGGTCTCGACGCCGTATTCAGCGACCGGACGCGATTGGTTCTCCTGACCACGCCCAACAATCCGACGACCCACGCCTTGACGCACGCCGAGCTCGATCTCCTGGCGCAATATTGCGAGCGCAGCGGCGCCGTGGTCATGAGCGACGAAGTGTGGGAACAGGTCGTTTTCGACCGGCCGCACCTTTCCGTGCTCCATGTGCCGGGTCTGAAGGAAAGGGCCGTCAAGATCGGTTCGGCCGGCAAGATCTTTTCGCTCACCGGCTGGAAGGTCGGCTTCGTCTGCGGGCCCAGGCCGCTGGTCGACCAGATGGCGCGGGCGCACCAGTTCATCACCTTCGCCACGCCACCGGCGCTGCAGCACGGCGTCGCGTTCGGCCTCGGCCTGCCGCAGGCCCGCTTCGATACGGCGCTGGTGGAATTGCGGGCGCAGCGCGATCATCTTGCCGACGGGCTGGCCCAGGGCGGCTTCCGGGTCATGGCGGCCGAAGGAACCTATTTCCTCAATATCGACCTGGGGGACGGCGTCGCCGATCCCGTTGCCTTCGCCTTCGATCTTTTGACGAAGCATGGCGTGGCCACCATTCCGCTCAAGGCCTTTTGCGAAAGTGGGCGCAACCTGCCGATCCTGCGCCTGTGCTTCGCCAAGTCGCCGGCCACGCTCGACCGTGGCATAGCCGGTCTAGTTTCGGCCCAGGAAAGCCTGCTGTAGCGAGCGGATCAGCCCGGCGCGGATCTCCCGCGTATGGCGGCCCAGCCCGCCCTGGTGCCGCGGCGGAATATGAGCCACCGGATCGCCGTCGGTCTGGAAGATGTAGAGATCGAACATGGTCTTCCAGTAGTGGCGCTCCGCCGGCGGCAGGTCCTTGATGGCCAGGATGGCGTCGTTGAAGCACAGGGCCGGGTTTTCGAGCGGGTTGGCCGGTGTTCCCCACCAGTAGTTGATGAGAATGTTGAAGCGATCCAGCGATTGGACATGGTGCCACCAGTAGCGCGGGATGTAGAGTGCGTCGCCGGGCTCAAGCTCCGCGACCTGGGCCTGGGCGATGGCCTCGCGCAGTTTCGGATAGGTATCGAAATCCGGTTCCTCAAGGCTGGCCAGGCTGATCGGGCGACCGGACGGCGTGTGTTCGAAAGGCCCGATATAGAGGTTTTTCACCTGTTCGGGCGGGAAAAGCGTAAAGCGGCGGCGGCCGGCCACGACGCACGCGATGTTGTAGTCGTTGTCGTTATGGGTCTGGGCGCGGGTGGCGTTGCTGATCCAGATGCGCGGGCCGACCTGCGGCGGCAGCAGGGGATTGCGGTTTTCCGCGGCGAAACGCGGCAGGTACTGCGCGGTGGGTGTCGACTGGATGTAGACATAGGGTGGATTTTCGCGATCCATGACCGACAGGAGCTGGTCGATTCCTTCGGATATGGTCTTGTTGCGGTGGTTGAAGTTGAAGTCGGCCATGTCGGGACCGTAGGTGAAACGGCCCTGGACGGTATTCCGCGATTCGAGGACTGAGGTCGGTATGCCCCGGTCCATCGCCTTTATGTAGCTGGCTACGGCCACTTCGGAGGTGCGGCCGTGCGTTACGGCCGGCCAATCGGAAACCAGGCCCCTGAGCAGGACGGGGCGCGCCGCGGGCACGATTTCACGGGCAAACCGTTCCGGAGTGATGCCGCTTTCCGCGGGAACTGAAGCGATGTCGAACGCGTCCAGCATCGGACTGAATTATTTCCTGTTTAGCAAGGGTGCCTGTTTGCGCCAGTTGGCGGCGCAAAGCCAGAAAAATTGCACGCGACTCAGCGACGCACGACCCCGGATAAGCGAATTTCGCGTGGCAATTTTGACAGCGTTGTCATAAATTTTGTGCGGGTCACAAGATTGCGATCTCCGGCACAAAAGTGTGAGCGGTAACGGAATTTTGGCATTTTGACGCCTTAGATGACGCCAAAGTGTGACATTCGTGCCATTATCGACGGCGTTTGTGCCTTTGCTGTCATAATACGCCTAGTGTTTCGGGCGTCATTCCGGTAACAGAGAAAGATGAAATAATTAATCGGGAAGAAGCCGTCCTAATCACTCCTAAAAAAATTGCCGGCCGCGAACTGCGCCCAGCACGGGAATTGACGCTTATGTCAAAGCCGGGTTGCGGGGGAGGGTCGATGCATGAAAAGGGGCGTGAGCGGACAGCGTACAAGGCTTCGGCCGGTCAATAACTTCGTAGGTATCAGCAGGTCTCACCGGATGGGCAAACGCTCACCGTAAGGAGAATAGGGAGAACATACATGAAGAATTCCGAAGGCAAGGCCCGGCTTGGGCTGCAGCTCCTGAAGGGCGGCGCATCGATGGTCGCGCTTACGGCTGTGGCTATGCTGGCCGCTCCGGTCCATGCGCAGGACACCAAGGCCGGCGACGACAAGTCGGCCAGCGATAAGGGTTCCGAAGTCGTGGTCGTCGGTGTCCGCCGTTCGCTGAAGTCGGCGCAGCAGATCAAGCGCGACGCCGACACCGTCGTCGATTCGATCACTGCAAACGACATCGGCGCTTTCCCGGACAAGTCGGTCGCCGAAGCGCTGCAGCGCGTCGCCGGCGTCACCGTGTCGCGCTTCGCCGCCACCGGTGACACCGCTCACTTCTCGGCCGAACCGTCGGGCGTTCTGGTCCGCGGCCTGTCGCAGGTCCGTTCGGAATTCAACGGCCGCGACACCTTCTCGGCCAACTCTTCGCGCGGCCTCTCGTGGGGCGACGTCTCGCCGGAACTGATGGCGCGCGTCGACACCTACAAGAACCAGACCGCGGAACTGATCGAAGGCGGCATCTCCGGCTCGATCGATCTGCGTACCCGCCTGCCGTTCGATTCGAAGGGCCGCGTCCTGGCCGCCTCGGCCGATTTCGTCTACAACGACCTGTCGAAGGAAACGACGCCTTCGCTGTCGGCCATCTATTCGAACCGCTGGGATACGTCGATCGGTGAGTTCGGCGTGATGCTCAACGCCGCCTATTCGAACGTCAAGACGCGTTCGGAAGGCGCTCAGTACGGCCGCGTCGGCATTTTCGATGCGTCGGTGTTCGGTACGCCGGGCAAGGTCTACATCCCGACCAACGTCACCTTCCACGACAACCTGTACAACCGTACCCGCGACGGTATTTCGGCCGCGGCGCAGTGGCAGAACCACGACCACACCATGCAGGCCACCCTGCAGTATAACCGCTCGAAGTACGACAACAGCTGGGAAGAGCACTACCTGTCGGCTGGCGCCTTCGGCATGTGGCAGGTCGTTCCGTCGAACGTCTATACCGACAAGACGATCGTCGAGCCGCTGGCTGGTTCGTCGTTCACCTTCGATCAGTCGGGCGTCTTCCAGACCGGCATCATGACCTCCAAGCTGCTCGACAGCTCCGCCGGCGGTCCGTTCGGCAACAACGACCAGAACCAGCCTTTCTTCTCGGGTTGCTATGACTGGGCTGGCAAGACCGACGCCCAGTGCCGCCAGCCCGCCCAGGTCGGCACCGGTTCGCGTTATGCGACCACCAAGGAAATGACGGAAGATACGTCGTTCAACCTGAAGTGGGATCCGACGGAAAAGCTGAAGCTGAACTTCGACGTCCAGTACGTCAACTCGACCGTCGACAACTACGACATGACCGCCGACACGGCGACCTATGCCGAAACCTATTTCGACTATTCGGGCAAGTATCCGAAGCTGAACTTCGTGCAGCCGACGGCCGCCCAGAACTTCGCGGCTTCGGCGGGCTTCCTGACGAACCCGAACAACTACCACTATAATGACCTGATGGACCACGCTGAAACCAGCGCTGGCCACGAACTGGCGACTCGTCTCGACGGCCAGTATTCGTTCGGTGGCGACGGCTGGCTGCAAAGCCTGAAGGTTGGCGTCAGGTATTCGGATCGCGAACAGACTATCCGCTGGTCGACATACAACTGGGCTGGCATTACCCAGCCCTGGAACAGCAGCCCGTCGATCGATGCCTGCTATTCGGTCAACGCGACCTACAGTTCGGGCGGCGTCAACTGCTATCCGAAATATTATGAGACCGATAAGTTCGGTTCCGACCTCCTCGGTGGCGGCCTGCTGACCCAGTCGGCGGCCGACGGCAGCAACAAGACGGCGGCGAACCAGTTCGTGTTCACGTCGATCGATGCGCTCAAGGATCGCGTGAAGTTCCAGAACACGATGAGCGCGACGGCTCTCGGCTTCCCGGGTTGGACGCCGCTGTGCCTGCGCTCCGACAACGTGGCGGGCACCTGCTATCGCCAGGTCGAAGTCAGCAAGGTTTCGGAAAAAACCGATGCCGCCTATGCCATGCTGAAATTCGGCGGCAAGGACAAGACGATCTTCGGTACGGGCATCAGCCTCGAAGGTAACGTTGGCATCCGCTGGGTCCAGACTGAAGACGCTACGACCGGTTTCGTGGTCTATCCGAACCAGACCTGGCTTAACAGCCTGAGCTGCGTCTCCGGCGGCCCGACTCCGACCGACCGTCAGCTTGGCTGTCTGATCGGCACCTCGGGTGCGACGAACCTCAACAACGCGGTTCTGTTCTCGACCAACACCGGCAAGTCGAACGTCGCCGACGTGACGCATATCAACTGGCTGCCGAGCCTGAACCTGAAGTTCAACCTGTCGGATCAATGGGTCCTGCGTCTGGCCGCGTCGCGCGCCATGTCGCGTCCGGACATGGGTTACCTGAAGAACTACGTGTCGATCAGCAACCCGAGCATCGACCTGACCTGCTCGACCAGCCCGGAACGCTGCGTGAAGGACTCGAGCGGCAAGAACGTCGACTACAAGCCACTGTTCACCGCATCCGCCGGCAACCCGTACATCAAGCCGACGACCGCCGATCAGATCGATATGTCGGTCGAAAACTACTTCGCCGCTGTCGGTTCGTTCAGCTTCGACCTGTTCTACAAGAAGTTCTACGACTGGATCCAGTTCGGCAACTACACCGCCAACTTCACCAATAACGGTGTGACCGAAACGGTTCGTATCAACGGCCCGATGAACAATGACGGCGCCACGATCAAGGGCTTCGAAGTCGCCTATCAGCGCTTCTTCGACTTCCTGCCGTCGCCGTGGAATGGTCTGGGTATCCAGGCGAACTACACCCACCTGCACAACACGGGTATCACCAACGGCAACCTGTCGTCGGTGTCGGGTGACGGCGGCACCAACACCTCGTCGGGCGGTATCGCCCAGGCGACGACGGCCATCAACCCGCATGCCCTGGAAGGCCTGTCCGACAACGCCTACAACGTCGTTGGCATGTACGAAAAGGGCCCGTGGGCGCTGCGTCTGGCCTACAACTGGCGTGAAAAGTACCTCGTCACGGCCGCTGACTGCTGCGTCGGTCTGCCGGTCTGGCAAGGTTCGCAAGGCTTCCTCGACGGCTCGGTCCGCTATCGGATGAACGACAACATCGAAGTCAGCCTGCAAGCCAACAACATCACGGGTACCGATACGGTCCTCTATGAACAAGTCGAAGGCGACATCCCGGGTGCGACCCCGAATGCTCCGCGCAAGCTGGTTCCGAACGGCGCGTTCAAGAACGACCGTCGCGTTCAGGTCGGTATCCGCCTGAAGTACTAAGACCGAACTTTTGTTCGAAATGTTGCGGGCGTGTCATGGGAAACCGTGGCGCGCCCGTTACGTTATTTAAAGGGCGCGGCAAATTGGCGGGGCGCGTATATTTGACTTGTAAATCTGCTGTTCGATTGCTCATTGTGCAGACAGGATACAAGGCGAAGGCAACAGGGAATGAATGGTCCACTAAGAGTCGTGATTGTCGGCGGCGGGACGTCGGGGTGGATGGCGGGGGCGGCCCTGGCCACAGTCCTGAAGTCCGGGCAGCCGGACGCCATTGCGAATGTCCGCCTGGTCGAATCGAGCGAAATCGGTACGGTCGGCGTCGGTGAAGCGACCTTGCCGCAGGTCAAGGACTTCAATGACTATCTCGGCATCAACGAAGCCGAGTTCATGCGCAGGACCAACGCGACCTTCAAGCTCGGCATTGAATTCGTTGACTGGGGCAAGCGCGGCAACTCCTATATCCATCCGTTCGGCGCCTTCGGCTATCCGATCGGTGGCGTGGAGTTTCAGCACTACTGGGTACGTGGGCGCAGGCTGGGCTTGACCTCGCCGCTCGAAGCCTATTCCTACGCCGTCGTCGCGTCGCGAAGGCACCGCTTCGATTTCCCGTCCGAAGACCTGACCTCGATCCGGTCCACCTATTCCTATGCCTATCACTTTGACGCCGGCCTCTACGCCGCGTATCTGCGCGAATTTGCCGAAGCCCGGGGTTTGAAGCGCACCGAAGGCAAGGTCGTCGACGTCCGCCAGAACGCTGACAGTGGCGATATCGCGGCCATTGTCCTGGAATCGGGCGAAGTCATCGAAGGCGACCTCTTCATCGATTGCTCGGGTTTTCGCGCCCTGCTGATCGGCCAGACCCTCAAGGTCGGCTGGGAAGACTGGACACCGTGGCTGCCGTGCGACCGCGCCGTCGCCGTGCCGTGCGAATCCGTGGCCGACATCACCCCCTATACCCGCGCCACGGCGCTCGAAGCCGGGTGGCAATGGCGCATCGCGCTTCAGCACCGCATCGGCAACGGCTATGTCTATTCCAGCCGTTTCATCGACGACGATGCCGCGGCGGCGCGCGTTCTGGGAAATCTCGATGGCCGGCCGCTGGCCGACCCGCGCGTACTGAAATTCAGTGCCGGGCGCCGGACCCATTCCTGGACCAACAACTGCGTGGCCGTAGGCCTGGCCAGCGGCTTCCTCGAACCGCTCGAATCGACCAGCATCTATCTGGCCCAGATCGCCGTCACCAACCTTCTGCAGATGCTTCCCGCCCGGGCGATCGATCCCGCCCTGCGCGACGAATTCAACCGACTTGTCGACAACGAATATGACCGCGTCCGCGACTTCCTGGTCCTGCATTATCATGCCAACAGCCGCGACGACTCAGAACTGTGGCGCTATGCCCGCAACATGCCGATTCCCGACAGCCTGGCTTTCAAGATCGAACAGTTTCGCCATCGCGGTCATATCACGCAGTACAAGGATGGACTGTTCTCGCCGGCCAGTTGGCTGGCCGTCTTCAATGGCCAGGATATCAATCCCGAGGGCTACGACCGCCTCGCCGACAATCTGTCGGACGACATGGTCCGCGAAAAGCTCGACGAACTGGAAAGCCGCATCCGGGTCAATGTCGAGGCCATGCCCGATCATACCCAGTTCATCCGGGATTATTGCGCATCCCGGGAGAATCCCGCGGCAACCCGGGAGACGGTCGGATGAGCGCGATCAGGAACGTCGTCATTGCCGGCCGCGATGCGGCAGCCTGGCTGACCGCCAACGCCTTGAGCCGCGCCTTGGGCGCCACGGGGCTCAACGTCACCGTGGTCGAGCTTCCCGGTCTCTTGCGGGCGCAGGATGTTTACGCCAGCCAGCCTGCGTTGGAAGCATTCCATCGCCTGCTGGGTTTCGAGGAGAGCGAAATCCTGAAGGCGTGTGGTGGAAGTTATAGCCTGGGTCAGACCTTTGCCAATTTCGCCCACACGCGCCCGGCCTTCCTCCAGCCGTACGGCAGCCATGGGGCGGCGCTAAATCGCCTTCCCTTCCATCAGTTGTGGATCAAGGCCCGGCAGCTTGGCCTGAATGTAGCCTTCGAGGACTTCAGCCTGAGCGCCGTAGCGGCGAAACAAGGGCGCTTCTTCGTCGCCAATGCCGAGATGGCGGCGTTCGGGCGTTGCGACTATGCCTACCACCTGCGCGCCGGCGCCTATGTCGGTTTCCTCAAGGCGCATGCCTTACGGCGCGGTGTGACCCTGCACCAGACCCGGCACGTCGCGGCGCGGCTGGATGCGGACGGTTTGATCGACCATCTCGTCCTGGCCGACGGCACCGAGGTCGAGGGGGATTTGTTCATAGACGCCACGGGCGCGGAAAGCCGGCTGCTTGGTGAAGCGCTCAAGGTAGGCAGCGAAAGCTGGGCGCACTGGTTCCCGGCCAATCGCGTCCTGACGGCCGCGGGCGAGCGCCTGCGCACCCTGCCGTCGCATTCACAGGTCAAGGCCCTGGACTGGGGCACGCTGCACATGCTGCCGACCCAGGACATGACGGGATTGATGCACGTCTACGACGGTGGCGCCACAAGCGACGACGAGGCTTTTCGGGCCATGGCGGTTACCGCGGGGCTTCGCGTCAGTCCCGACGCCACGGTCAGCTCCCTGGCCGCCGGCCGCCGGCACGTCGCGTGGAGCGGCAACTGCGTCGCCATCGGCGAAGCGGCCTGCGTGTTCGATCCGATCGTCAATCCGGGCCTGCATTCCATTCAGCTGGGGCTGGCGCACCTGATCGCCCTGTTCCCGACCGAACGGGTCTGCGCGCTCGAGGCCCAGGAATACAACCGCAACATCCAGCGGTCGTTCGAGCGTTTCCGCGACTTCCAACTGACCCATTACGCACTCAACAAGAATTTCGATCGTCCTTTCTGGGATCACCTACGGACCGTAGGCTTGCCCGACATGCTGGCGCACAAGATCGAGGTTTTCCAGGCCCGTGGGCTGGTGGTGCTTTACGACGAAGAAACCTTCCAGTTCGACGAATGGCTGGCGGCCTTTTTCGGCCATGGCCTGATGCCGCGATCCTATGATCCGCTTGCCGACCTGGTTCCCCAGGACGAGGCCATACGCCATGTTCAGTCCATCCTGGGCTTCATCCGGCAGCATATCGAAGAGATGAGCTCACACGACGCCTATGTCGAAATGTTCGCCAGCCGCGACTTTGCGTAATTCCAGAGGCCTTCAGACATGAATTCACAGCGCATCAGCAACATCGTCATTGTCGGTGGCGGTACGGCCGGCTGGATGACCGCCGCCATGCTGTCCAAGAGCCTCGGCACGCAGAACTACAGCATTACGCTCGTCGAATCGGAAGAAATCGGTACGGTCGGTGTTGGCGAAGCGACCATTCCGCCGATCCTGCTGTTCAACGAAGTGCTGGGACTGGACGAGGACGAATTCATCCGCGAGACCAACGCCACTTTCAAGCTGGGTATCGAATTCGTCGACTGGCGCAAGGTCGGGCACACCTACTTCCACCCGTTCGGCCAGCTCGGCGTCGACATGGATGGAATTGGCTTCAACGCTTTCTGGTTGCGCATGGCGGCCATGGGCGGCAACGCCGATTTCGGCCGTTTCAATGCTGAAACCATGGCTGCGCGTGAGAACCTGTTCGCGCGGACACCGAAAAACGACACCTCGGCCTTGCCGCGCATCAATTACGCCTTTCAGTTCGACGCCGCGCAATATGCCGCCTACCTTCGCCGCTATAGCGAAAAACGGGGCGTGGTGCGCGTCGAGGGTAAGATTTCCAAGGTCCACCAGCATCCGGAAAGCGGCTTCATCCAGTCGGTCGAGCTGGAAAGCGGCCGTATCATCAAGGGTGACCTCTTTTTCGACTGCTCGGGTTTCAGGGGCCTACTTATCGAACAGACGCTACAGAGCGGGTACGAAGACTGGTCACAATGGCTGCCGTGCAACCGCGCCGCCGCGGTGCCATGCGAAAAGGCGCCGGGGCCGATTACGCCCTATACGCGCTCGACCTCGCGCGAAGCTGGCTGGCAGTGGCGTATTCCCCTGCAGCACCGGACCGGCAACGGCTATGTCTTCTGCAGCGAATTCATCAGCGAAGACGAGGCTTGCGAAAAGCTTCTGACGCGGCTCGACGCCAAACCGCTCAAGGATCCGAAGGTGCTGCGCTTCGTCACCGGCCACCGCAGGAAGGTGTGGAACAAGAACGTAGTGGCGCTGGGCCTGGCGTCGGGCTTCCTGGAGCCGCTGGAATCGACCAGCATCCACCTGGTCCAATCGTGCCTGACGCGCTTCATTTCGATGATGCCGCGCACAGAGTTCCGCCAGGCGGTGATCGACGAATACAACCGCATGGTCGTGGCCGACTATATCAACGTCAAGGACTTCCTGATCGCGCACTACAAGATCACCGAACGCGAGGACACGCCGTTCTGGAAGCATTGTAAAAATATGGATATTCCGGACAGTCTGAAGGCGCGGCTGGAAATCTTCTCCAATATCGGTTTCGCCAACGTGACCCTGACCGAGCTGTTCAAGGAAACCAGCTGGTTCGCCGTCCTGTTCGGCCAGGGATTCTTCCCGAAGGACTACCATCCGGTCGCCGACGCTATTTCGACCGATGAACTGAAGCTCAGGTTGTCGCGCGTTCGCACCGCCATCACCGATCGCATTGCCACCCTGCCGGTGCATGACGACTTCATCGCCAAACACTGCGCGGCACCGGCGATGGAGAAGATGGCCTAACGGTGGATTTCGATAAAGCTGTTGGCGGTCAGCCGGCCGGTTCTCGGGTCGCCGGTCAGGGGCGCGCCGCCCAGAAGCGCCGAATGCAATGAGGTCGTGCTGTAGACCGCCAGACGGTTGAACTGTGCCGGCACGCAGTCGATCTGGATGTAGTGCTGCGTCTCGTCTTCGATGTAGTCGTGGCGCGGGGCGTTTTCCAGTTCCGCGAAGACGTGTTGGCGGTAACGGCCGACCCTGCGGCTGTCGACGGTTTCGAAGCCGGTCGGCAAATGGCGGTAAAGCGCCGTACCGCGAAACGGGGCGCCGCAGAAATAGTGCACCATGGCGAGGCGCCGAGGGTTGTCGGAATCAAAATGCGGTATGGTCTGCAGGGGTTCCAGTTGCTTGCCGGACAAGGTGCTGAGGCCGAAAAAGCCCTCGTAGCTCAGGCGTTCCTTTTCACTGATGCCGAAAATCTGCGCCAGCAGCGGCCGCAACGCCGAAACCAGGCTCCGGCCGTAGGCCGGGGGCAGCGCACCGTTGAGGCCGGGATAGTAGGAGCCCTTGGGCGGCGGCGCGAAATTGCCGTGGGCGACGGCGAACTCGACCATCTGCTCGGGATGCTGCAGAACATTGTCGATAACTAGCAATGGCATCCGCTCGTCGCCCACGGAACGGGCGTCGATGCGGGCGCGCGGGTTGAAAGTCAGGTCGGGAAAGGTCGGCGACATGGACAGATGCATACAGATCGCTTCGGAAAAGTCCATATTGCCGGTTGGGGCGAAAAGCCGCGCCCCTTTGCCCGGAAACGATTTTCGTGTAGCTGGTGGGTGCGGGAGTGACGAAAGACCATGAAGATCCAAGTGCATGAGGTCGGGCGGGAACGCAGCCGGATCGTGATGATCGAAGACTTTATGGAAGATGCCGGCCAGGCGGTCGAACTGGCGGCGTCGCTGGCGCCGTTTCCGCGGGTCGCCAATCACTACTATCCCGGACAACGCCGCCTGGTTGCCGGCAACGAACCGGCCTTCGCCTATTTCGACTGGATCTGCCGCGCCTTGCCGCAAATACTGAGCGAGGTCTGGGGCGTGCGCCGTTTCCAGATCACCGAGGCCGGGTTTTCGCTGGTGACGCAGCGGCCGCGCGAAATCCAGATGATCCAGCGCATTCCGCACTTCGATACGTTCGACTTGGGCAACTTCGCCGTGCTGCATTATCTTAGCCGGCCGGAAAAGGGCGGGACTTCGTTCTACCGCCACCGTCGCACGGGATTCGAGGTCATCACCGCCGATCGCCATCCCCGATTCCGCGCGGCGCTGGACGAAGATGTCCGCGCGTACGGGCCGCCGGCCGAGGCCTACATCGGTGACTCGACGCCGGCGTTCGAGCGCATCGCCGACTATGAGGGCCGCTTCAACCGTCTGCTGGTCTACCAAGGGGCGCTGCTCCATTCCGGTCAGATTCCGGACGATTTCGACTTCAGCGCCGACCCACACACTGGCCGGCTGACCGGCAACGTCTTCCTTAGCGCGCGTTGACGCTGAGAAAACGATCGGCCGGCCGCGGTGCGAAACCGTTGGCATAGACATGGTCGATCATCTCACGGTGCGACGGCAGGTCCTTCGTCGCCAGCTCTCCGAAATTGCGCAGCTTGGCGAAAGTTGTTTCCGCCCTGGCGGTCTCGCCATAGCGGCTTCGCGACGCTGACAGGTCGGTTTTGAAATCCATGCCGTACAGGATGTACTGGTAGTTGAAGTGCGCGAAGCTTTCGACGTCCAGCGTGAAGTCGAGGCGCACCGGCGGCCGGTAGCGCCACATGTCGAGCATGTATCGCAGTTCGTCCGGTATCGTCGCCGGATCGGCATTGTCGCGCCAGAACGACTCACTGCGGCGGGAAAGGCAGTAGTGCAGTTTCAGGAAATTGGTGATTTTCTCGAACCGCGCCGCCATCAGCCGATTGAACAGGGGGGCAGGCGCATCGACCGGTCCGTCGCCGGCCAGGAATTCCGCGAGGTAGCCGGCCGCGATTTCGATAAGCACGATGCCGGTCGATTCCAGCGGCTCGAAGAAGCTCCCGGACAGGCCGATGGCAACGCAATTCTTGATCCACTGTTTGTCGCGGTACCCTGCGTCGAAGCGGATGCGGCGCGGGGTGACGCCGTCCGCCGCCGGACCGATATAACCCCGCAAGATGTCCTCGGCGCGGTCGTCGCTGGTGTGGTCGCTGGAATAGACGTAGCCGATACCGCGGCGACTATCGAGGCCGATGTCCCATGTCCAGCCGGCTTCGTGCGCAGTTGAGACGGTAAAACTGTTGATAGGTGCATCGGGATCGGGATAGGGGACCTGGCAGGCCACGGCCCGGTCGGTGAAAAGGTAAGGCCTGACCGAGATAAAGGACGCCTTCAGCGCCTTGCCGATCAGCAGAGAGGCAAAGCCCGTGCAGTCGACGTAAAGGTCGGCGGTCAGTTCGCCATGTTCGGGTGACACCAACGATGTTATGGCGCCCGTGTCGTCCAGCTTCACTTCACCGACATTGCCGGTCAGGTGGGTTACGCCGAGTTCACGGCCACGGGCGGCCAGGACGCGGGCGAAGCGGATCGCGTCGAAATGGTAGGCGTAGGACAGGCGGGAGGAATAACCGTCCTCGAACAGCCGCTTGGGGGCGCGCTGGGCGTCGGCCACACGCTTCTGGAAGGTGACGGCGGCGGCGAAGGAATCGCGCCTATCCTCTTCCTGCATCAGCCAGTAGGGCACCAGGTCGATATTATCGAGGTGATAGGGCGACTCGAACGGATGCAGGTAGTGGCTATGGCCATATTCAGAGGGCGTATGCAGCCAGTCGGCGAACTTGATGCCCTGCTTGAAGGTGGCTGAGGACTCGCGAAGGAAGGCGGCCTCGTCGATGCCGATGGCGCGCAAGGTGTCGCGAATGGTCGGAAAGGTGCCTTCGCCGACGCCGATGGTGCCGATTTCCGCGCTTTCGATCAGCGTGATCCTGGGGCCAGCCTGACGGCCGGCTCCGAGTTTCGCGGCGAGAAGGCAGGCCGTCAGCCAGCCGGCGGTACCGCCGCCCACGATAAGAATACGCCGTGGCGGCGCCGTATAGGTCCCTGTCATTGCGGAGAAACTCCCGGTTAACGCCGCAAAATTGCTTTTCAGAACGGTATCACGGGGTTTTGGGGAGGGCAATGTCCGGCGAACGGCGTTTCGGGGGATTATATTTTGAGCGCGCTTTCCAGCTTTTCCAGGCCTTCGTCCAGGATGGCGTCGGACGCGGTCAGGGGGCAGAGCAGCCGGACCGTATTGGCGTAGACGCCGCAAGTCAGCAGGATCAGGCCGCTCTCCTGGGCTTTCTGGGTAACCTGTTTGGCTGTCGCGGCGTCGGGGACGTGGCTGCCGCGCTCGGTCACGATGTCGAAGGCGACCATGGCGCCGAGGCCGCGAATGGCGTCGATCGGCACGATGTCGTTGCGCTGGCTGAGCGCTTTCAAGCGCGCCAGCAGCTTTGCGCCCTGCGCTTCGGCTTTGGCCAGCAGGCCTTCCTCGGCGATGACATCGAGCACGGCCAGCGCCGCGGCGCAGGCGACAGGATTGCCGCCATAGGTGCCGCCGAGGCCGCCGGTGACCGGCGCGTCCATGACCTCGGCGCGCCCGACCACGCCCGACAGCGGGTAACCGCCGGCCAGCGACTTCGCCATGGTCATCAGGTCGGGGCGGGCAGCGTAATGCTCCATGGCGAACAGCTTGCCCGTGCGGCCGAAGCCGGTCTGGACCTCGTCGGCGATCAACAGGATACCGTGGGTGTCGCAGATCTTTCGCAAGGCGGTCATAAGCTCGGGCGGGGTGATCAGGAAGCCGCCTTCGCCCTGGACGGGTTCGATGACGATGGCGGCCACGGCGTCGGGCGCGATGTCGGCCTTGAACAGGTAGTCGAGCATCTTCAGCGAATCTTCGACCGATACGCCGTGCGCCTCGACGGGGAAGGGCAGGTGGTAGACACCGGCCTGCGGGGGCCCCAGGTCCTTCTTGTAGGGCACGACCTTGCCGGTCAGCGCCGATGTCAGGGCCGTGCGACCGTGAAAGCCGCCGGTAAAGGCGACGATGCCGTCGCGCCGCGTATGGGCGCGGGCGATCTTGACGGCGTTTTCGACGGCCTCGGCGCCTGTGGTAAAGAAGACCGACTTGGCCGGGCCGTCGATCGGCGCCAGGGCGTTGATGCGTTCGGCCAGCGCGATGTAGCTTTCGTACGGCACGACCTGGAAGGCGGTGTGCGTGAAGGCGTTCATCTGGGCGAGCGCCGCGGCCTGGACCTTCGGGTGGCGATGGCCGGTATTGAGCACCGCGATGCCGCCGGCGAAGTCGATGAAGCGGTTGCCGTCGGCGTCCCACAACTCGGCGTTTTCTGCGCGGGCGGCGTAAAGCGTAGTGGCGTGGCCGACGCCGCGCGGGACGGCTAGGGCACGGCGGGTGGCAAGGTCGGAATTGGCGCTCATGGTCAGGCTCCGGGAATTTCCGGAAGCCTACGGTTTGTGATCACAATTTGCAACGTCAGCACAGACGTATCCGATCTCATTCCGACAGAAAATTCCGAATTGCCGCAGGCAATGAGGCAAGCGCGAATGCGCGTGGGCGCTGATGCGGCGGGCCTCGCGGCGCTTGAGCGGGAAAAATGAAACTCCGAAATGCGGAGTATTTCGGCAAGCGCGAATGCGCGTCGGCGCTCGTGCGTCGAGCCCGCGCGGCACTTGAGCGGCAAAAATGAAACTCCGAAATGCGGAGCATTTCGGCAAGCGCGAATGCGCGTCGGCGCTCGTGCGCCGAGCCCGCGCGGCACTTGAGCGCACAAAAAAGAGGGGGTGGGCCGGGAAATCCACCCCCTCTCTGCCGCGGGGGAATGCCGCGGCGCCCTCGCCGGGAGCGAGGATTCGGTTTGGCTGCCTTAGTGGGCGGCGCTCATGTCGACTGGCCCCTTGGGGCGCGGCAGGGTCCAGGCCAGGGTGGCGCAAATGGCGAAAACGACGGCCGCACCCATGAAGATTTCGTTGGTGGCAATCATCATCGCTTGGCTTTGCACGAGCTGGTCGGACATGGCCAGGGTCGCCGATGACCCGCTGCCGCCGAAGACGGCATTGATGTCATCGAAATGGGTCAGCGGCGCCAGCTTGGCATGATTGGCATTGGTGGAGTTTTCCCATGCCGTCGTCACGAACGAGGTCGCGACGGCGCCCGCCATCGTCCGGATGAAGTTCTGCAGCCCTGCGGCCGAGGCGGTTTCCTCAGGCCTGACGGCGCCCATGGAAATGGCGATCAGTGGCATGAAGAAGAACGGCATGCCGGCGCCGGCCAGGAAAATCCAGATGCCGATCTGGCCGAAGCTCATTCCGGTGTCGGCATGCGAACGCATGAACGTAACGAAGGCCAGCCACATGACGCCGCAAAAGATCAGCTTGCGCGGATCGACCTTGGTGGTCAGTTGCGCCGATATGGGGGCGGCGAAGATGGCGAGAATGCCGATCAGGCCCGTAGCGTTGCCGGCCCAGGTCGCCGTCCAGCCGAGATTGAGCTGCATCCACATCGGCGCCAGCACATTGATGGCGAAGAAGGAGCCGATCATCAGCGCCATGCAGACCATGGCGAGGGTGAAGCCCCTGTGCCGGAAGATGCGCAGGTCGACGATCGGGTTGGCGTCGGTCAGCTCCCATATGACGAAGGCGACGAAGCCAAGGGCCGCGATGACGGCCAGGCTGATGATGAAAGGCGAGGCGAACCATTCGTTTTCCTTGCCGAGATCGAGCATGATCTGTAGCGAACCGACCCACAGGATCAGGAGCAGAAGGCCGACCACATCGACGCGCGCCTTGACGGTCTGGGTCTCCTGGCTGAACAGGACGCGCCACACCAGGAAGCCGGCGCCGATGGCGATCGGCACGTTGACCAGGAAGATCGAGCCCCAGCCGTAAGTGTCGCAAAGGGTGCCGCCGAGCACCGGCCCGGCGATGGGCGCGACCAGGGTCGTGATGGCCCAGATCGACATGGCGGCCGGGCGCAGTTTCGGCGGGAAGATCGACAGCAGCAGGGTCTGCGACAGGGGCATCAGCGGACCGCCGCAGAAGCCCTGGATTATGCGTGCGAGCACGAGGACATTGAGTGACGGCGACAGGCCGCACAGCAGCGAGGCGATGCCGAAGCCGATCAGCGCCACCGAAAAGGTGCGCACCGTGCCGAAGCGCGCCGCCAGCCAGCCGGTCAGCGGCACCGAGATGGCCTCGGCGACGGCATAGGAGGTGATGACCCATGTGCCCTGTGAGGTCGAGGCGCCGAGTGCGCCGGCGATGTTGGGCACCGAGACGTTGGCGATCGACACGTCGAGGATGGCGACGAAGTTGGCGAGCGCCAGAAGGACGCCCGACATCCACAGCGTCATGCCGGTCAGTTGTTTATGGGGGGCTTGAGGCACACTCGTGCCGTCAGCGGTCGCAGCACCAGACATGGTCCTGTCCTTGAATAATTCGGATTGCAAATCGGCGCGGGTTTGAAACCCGCGCCGCATAAAACTTAGTCGGCGACGTCGATCCTGGCGTCCATGCTCATGCCGACCCGAAGCGGGTGCTGCTTGAGCTCGCGCGGATCGAGCGCGATGCGGACGGGCAGGCGCTGCACGACCTTGATCCAGTTGCCGGTGGCGTTCTGAGCCGGGATGACGGAGAAGGCCGAGCCGGTGCCGCCGGACAGGCCGACGACCTTGCCGTGGAACTTGACCGAGTGGCCGTAGAGGTCCGAGGTCAGGACGACAGGCTGGCCGACCTTGACCTTCTTGAGCTGAACTTCCTTGAAGTTGGCGTTCACATAGGCGTTGTCGATCGGCACGATCGTCATGATCGGGGTGCCGACCTGGACGCGCTGGCCGACCTCGACCGTATTCTTGGCGATGACTCCGCTGATCGGGGCGCGGATGACCGTGCGGTCGACATCGACCTGCGCCTGCTGGACGCGGACCTCGGCGGCCTTGACGGCCGGGTTGGCCTCGACGTCATTATCCGAGATCAGCACGGCGTTCTGGGCGCGCTGGCCCTGCGCCGCGGCGGCCTGGGCGCGGGCGGCGGCGGCGGCGGCCTGGGCCTTGTCCAGCGCCGCCTTGGCATTGGTCAGGTCTTCGCCGGCGACGGCGCCGATGGCGGCCAGAGACTTGCGGTCGTCATAGGCTTTTTGTGCCTGGGCCAGGGCAGCCTCGGCGGACGCGACTTCGGCCTGGGCGGCAGTGGCCTGGGCGGCCAGGGTGGTGTCGGCGGTATAGTAGCCCTTGACCTGGCGGCGCGCCTGGTCGAGCTGGGCCCGGGCCTGGGCGAGCGCCAGTTGCGCGTCGGTGTCGTCGAGCGTGACCAGCACGTCGCCAGCCTTGACCGGCTTGGTGTCGTAGATGTCGGCCGTCTTGACGGTCGCTGCGATCTGCGGGGTAACCGTGGCGGATGAGGCTTCGACGTAGGCGTTGTCGGTCGACACCGTCTTGCCGCCTTCGAGAAGCTCATAGGCGCCCCAGGCGAGGCCCCCCAGGACCACGACTCCGCCGAAGATCATGAACAGCGGACCGCGGCTCTTGGCGGCGCCCTGCGGGGAGCGTCCGCCGCCGCCGTTGCCGCCGCCCGGCGGGGTCGAGGGCGGGGTATACTGTTCGGCGGTCTCGGTTCTTTGAGGGGAGGAATCTTCGGCCATGATGCTAACTTCGGTTGGATCTGTTCTGAAATCGTCGGGATTTATTGAGGTTGAAACCCGCCGCCGAGTGCGGCGATGAAGGCAATGCGGTTATTGTACGCCTGAGCCTTTAAGTTTGTCTCTTCAAGTTCGGCCGAGACCAGCGCCGAGTGAGCCTGAAGGACGTCGACCTTGGTGGCGAGTCCCTTGGCGAAGCGGGCCTTGGACAGGTCGTAGGTCGTCTGCGCGGCGCCGACGCGGCGCGCGGCTTCCTTGAGCTGGCCGGCTGTCGACCGTGAGTTCGCCGCTGCGTCGGCCACCTGCTGCAGGGCCTGGGTCAGGGTCTTGTCGTAGGTCGCGACGGCGGCGTTATAGTCGGCTTCCGACGAACGGTAGGCGGCTCGCAAATTGCCGCCGTTGAACAGCGGCAGGCTGACCGCCGGCCCGATCGTACCGACCTGCGACTTAGGATCGCCGAGATATTGCAGGCCGATCGACTGGATGCCCCACGAGGCGTTGAGCTTGACGTTGGGATAGAAATCGGCGCGCGTATACTTGATGTTTTCGGCTTGCGCCTCGACGCGCAGGCGGGCGGCCTGGACGTCGGGGCGGCGGCCCAGAAGGTCGGCGCGGACGTCGTCGGGCAGGGTATCGATGCCGGCAGGCTTAAGTGCGGGACGCGTAATCTGCAGGCCACGGTCGGGTCCGGCGCCGCTCAGCGCGGCGATCAGGTTGCCCTGGATGCGAATGGCGCCGTCGATGGCAGCCAGGCGCTGGTTGACCTGGGCCTGGTCGTCCTGGGCGCGCAACAGCACGTCCATCGTGTCGAGATTGTGGTCGAGGCGCGCCTGGATAAGGTCGACGCGCATGTCGGCGCCGCGCTTGATTTCATTAAGGTCGTCGCGTTCCTGGTAGAGGCGGTCGAGCTCGACATAGGCGCGGGCGATCTGCTGCGACAGGGCCTGGCGCGCAACTTCGGCTTCCAGCTGGGCGGCCCTGGCCTGGCCGACGGCGCCGCGCAGGGCCGCGTGGCTCTTGCCCCACAGGTCGATGTCGTAGCTGGCGTCTAGCGTGAAACGGCCTTCGGGCAGATAGCCCGACGGAAGGAAATCCTTGAAGGCGTCCGGGAAACCCATATTCAGGCTGGACTTGGTTTCGGCGACCGATCCGTTGGCGGTGACGGTCGGCGACAGGACCGCATGGATACGATCGTAGAAGGCCTCGGCCGAGGCGACGCGCGCCTGCGCGGCCTTCAGGTCGGGCGAACCCTTGAAGGCTTCGTCCATCAGGGCGTCGAGCTGCGGATCGTTGAAACCCTTCCACCACTCGCGGGCGGGCCAGGCGCCGGCCTCGCCTTTCAGGCTCTGATCGGCGGCCAGGCTTTCGGCCTTGACGGGGGCATCGGTGGTCGACGGCGGTACGGTGGCGCAGGCGGTCAGGCCGGCCGTTGCGACAATTAGCGCCAGGGCGCTTATTTTGCGCAGGGAAATGCCTGCGATTTCAACGGGAAACATGATCGGGGGCAGCATGGGGGAGGAAATCCTGCAACACAAAAAGGTGAACCGTACTGTACAGTTTCGTTTCTATGCGCTACTATCCACGACGAGTCAATAAGAAAACGTACAGTATGGTTCAGATTTAGAATGGATACCCAGGTACCCAACTTTCGCGACGAGCGCCGTGCGCGTATCATAGAGACGGCCCGCGAAGTCTTTTATGAAGTCGGCTATGCCGGCGCGAGCATGTCCATGATCTCCAGCCGCCTCGGCGGTTCGAAGGCGACGCTCTACGCTTATTTCAACAGCAAGGAAGAGCTGTTCGCCGCCATCATCCGCGATCAGTGCATGACGATGGCCAGTTTCTTCCAGGCGCACATCGGCACGGACGATCTCCGGCAATCCCTGACCATGGTTTCGCGTCAGCTTATGTCAGTGGTGTTGTCCGACTGGGGCGCGCGCACCATGCAGCTGATCGTCGAGGAAAGCCGACGCAACCCGATGCTGGCGCGCCTGTTCAATGAGGCCATCGAGGAAAACGGCCGCGCCACGCTCAAGGCGCTGCTGCGGACCGCGCACGACAAGGGCCAGATCGAGGCGCCCGATATCGACGAGGCGGCGGTGATCCTGAAAAGCCTGCTGTTCGGCGATATTCACTTCAAGCGCCTGCTCAATTTCGAGGCGCCGACCGAAGCCCAGATGTACAGGCATGTCGACCGGGCGATCGATGTCTTCATGACCTATTACGGTCTGGAAGCGGGACGCTCAGGTCGAGTGTCATAAATCGGCGGTCGGGATCGGCCTTGTAATCGGCAAACGGTGGACAATCTACGAAACCGTGCCGGAGATAGACCCGGTAGGCGGGATGGAAATACGGCCATGTACCGGTTTCCAGGCTGAGCCGCGTCAATCCCATGGCCCGCGCCTGATCGATCATGTGCTTCAGGATGCGGCTGCCGGCGCCCAAGCCTCGGTGCGCCTCGGCGGTGTGCATCGATTTCACCTCACCGTGGCCGGGCGAAAGGGTCTTCAGCGCGCCGCAGCCGAGCAGGGTCTCGTTATCCCACAGCGTAAAAAAGCGGATGTCCGGGGTATTCAGGCCGGAAACGTCAAGCGCATGGGCCTTTCCGGGTGCGGTTTCGGCGCGTGCGCGCGAGACATGGGTTTCGAGCAGCGCCAGGACGCGCGGATCGTCGAGCTGGCCTTCCTTGATGTCCATCAGTTTCGCCTCGCAATCGCGACAAGGTAATGGGCGGGCTCCGTGCCCGGCACCCGGAACCGCGTGCGCCCCCACAGATGCAGCCGCAGACAGTCGCCGGCTTCGAGGTGGTGTGCCTTGTCGCCGTGGGTGAAATCGAGCGCGCCCTCAAGCATCCAGATATGTTGTTCCATGCCGGCCACAGGCGGCGCCTCATAGGCAATGTCCGCCCCCGCCGGCAGTTCGCCTTCGATTATTTCGATGGCAAGATCTTTCGACGGCGGTGAAACCATGCGGCGACGAAAGCCGGTTTCGGGATCGGTCCACAGACTTTGTTGCCCGCGCCGGACGATCTCGGCGGCGGGCGCGTCGAGCGGTGACAACAGTTGCGACAGGGTCAGATGCAGCGCGCTGCACAGCCGGCCCAGTTGCGCCGCTGTCGGGCTGGTTTCGCCGCGTTCGATGCGCGAACAGGTGGCGCGCGACAGGCCGGTCTGGCCGGCAAGATCGTCGAGCGTCCAGCCGCGATCGTTTCTTAACGCCTGAATGCGGGCAGCCAGGCGGACATCGAGGTCGGTATCGACGGCTTCGTTCATATTAGAGAAATATTCTCTTATACGAGATTTTTCAAGCCGTGAATCCGCCATAACATCGTTAAGACGACACCGTTCATATTTACAAATGGGTAAACCTTTTTGGTTAACTTCGCGGTATCCAAGAAGGTTTTCCCATGCCCCAAGCTGCCGAAGTCATCGCTCAAACCGCCGCTCCCTCGCTCGAATCCCAGGGGCGCGACCTTGAATTCGGCCGGATCTGCACCTCGATCTGTGAGCTGGCGGCGGGCGTGTTCGAGACGCCGATGGTCCTGATCAAGCTTTACGAAGGCAGCGAGCTGGTCGTGAAGGGGATGGCTGGTTTCGCCAGCGCCGCCATGCTCGACGATCTGAGTTTCTCGCAGCGCAAGCTTATTCCGGGTGAAAGCCTGGTCATTCCCGATGCTACGGCCGATGCGCGTTACTTCCTGGAAAGCGCCGTCCTCAACGGACCGAAGATTCGCTTCTATGCCGACATGCCGCTGGTGTCGGACGGTGTCGTCTTGGGGGTCCTGTCCCTGAGCGAACGCACGCCGCGCCATGACTTCGGCACCAGGGTCAACCTGTTCCGGCAGTTCGCCAACAATGCCGCCACGACGATCGCCTTGGCGCAATCGACTCTGGAGCGCAATGAACTGGCATATGAAATCCGGTCGCAGCAGTCGCGATTCGATCTCGCCCAGGAAATGACGGGCATCGGCTATTGGTCGATCGACCTGAAGACCCGCGAAATCACCTGGTCGAAGGGCCTGTACGCCGTCTACGGCATCAGCCCCAAGTCATACAAGCCGCGCGTCGCCACCCAGCTCGATATCTACGAGCAGGAAGACCAGGCGATCATCATCGACCGCTTCCAGCGCGCCGTGAACCAGGGCGAAGACTTCGACTTCACCGTCAACATCGTCCGCCGCAAGGACAAGGTGACGCGCACCATCCGCACCAAGGGCGGCGTCGAGCTGGGCGAGGACGGCAAGCCGGCGCGCCTGTGCGCCTGTGTCCGCGACATCACCGAAGGCGCCAGCGACGCCGAGGAACTGGTCCGCGCCCGCATGGCGGCCGACGAAGCCGACAGCGCCAAGACGGCCTTCCTGGAGCAGATCACCAACGAGCTCAAGACGCCGCTCAACAATATCCTTGGCTATGCCCGCCTGATCAACGAACACCGCCACGACAATCCGGACATCGCGTCGTACACGCAGAACCTGATGAAGTCGGCCAAGGCGCTGCAGTCGATGGTCAAGGACACGATCGAGACGACCGCGCTGGAAACCGCGCCGTCCGTCCGTGAAGCCGGTCATGCTCACACGACCGAAGAGTCGGTCAATGTCGTCAGCTTCGTCAAAGACCTGGTCAACCAGTTCTCGCCCCTGGCCCAGGCCAACCAGACGCGCCTCAACGCCCACTTCGTCGACTTCGACAATTCGTGGGCCCAGATGGACGTCATGCGCGTGCGCCAGGTGATCCAGAACCTGATGTCGAACGCGGTAAAGTTCACCAAGGGCGGCCTGATCAACGTCACGGCTTCGCAGGTCATGGTCGACAACGGCACCTGGCTGCGGATTTCGGTCCGCGACACCGGCATCGGCATGAGCGAAGAGCAGGCGCACGGCCTGTTCGGCGGCAACGTCCAGGACATGAACGGCAACCGCGTCTCGGGCAGCGGCATCGGACTGTCGATCGCCAAGGCGATCGTCGACCTGCTGGGCGGCCATATCGGGGTCGTCTCGCGCATCGGCGAAGGTTCGAACTTCTGGTTCGAAATCCCTGTCAATTGGGTCGACGCACCGGCGCGCACCCGCATGGCCGACGTCGCTCCGGCGCCTCTGGCCCGCACCGTAAACCGCGTTCCCGGCGCCGACCCGATGCGGCCCGCGGCCGCGACGGCCCGCCCGCCGGTCGACGAGGACCGCATCAACCGTGAATATCTGAGGGCCCTGCTCGAGGACATGAAGCTCGATATCGGCTGACCTTCAATGGCCGGGATCCCGGGGAGAGGGACCCGTAGCGAAAAAGTAGCGTAGAGTTCGATGCCATCTGAATGCACTCCGCCTGGGCGGGGTGCGTTTTTTGCCATGAAAGTCAAATTTTAAGGGTTGGCACATATCCTCGTTCGTTCAGGTCCTCAAAAAGAGGATGCTCCCACGGCGGGACGGGACAGTATGAGCGACGATTACAAGCACCAGCGCGACCGGTACATGGCATTTTCGCTGGCGGCGGCAGACCTGCTGATAGAAGCGGGGCCGGACCTGAAAATCGTCCAGACGGTCGGCGCCAGCCAGGCGCTTCTGGGACATCTAGGCGATCTCAAGGGACGCGACATCGTCGACGTTTTCGCCGCGTCCGACCGTACCTTCGCCCGTCATCTTTTGCAGCGCGCCTTGCGCGCGGGCCGTATCGAACCGTGCGGCCTGCATCTCGACCAGCGTTCGGGCATGCCCTTGCTGGTCAACCTGGGCGCCTGCCACCTGCCGACCGCCGGCAGCATCTATGTCAGCCTGACCGTGCTGTCCGACGCCATGGTCCTGACAACCGAAAGTCACGATGCTTCGGGCCTGCTCGACCGCGAGGATTTCGAGGAGATGGCCGGCCGGGTGCTCGACCTCGACGGCGACCGTGCGCCACGCGAAATGAAGCTGATTCGCTTCAAGGGCCTTGCCGGTGTCATCCGCGGCCTGCCCAGAGCCCAGTCCGACCAGCTGCTGGGCGAAATCGGCTCGGCGCTTCGTGCCCAGTCGATGGGCGGTAATGCGGCAGCGCGGCTGTCGGACGAAGAATTCAGCTATCTCGCTCCGGTCAAGGGGGACCCTTCGACGCCGGACGTCCTGGCGCAGGACCTGACAGACCTGGCCAAGGATGCGCTCAAGGCGGCCGGGGTCGCCGGCGACGCCATCAGGCCGAGCGTGATGAGCTTCGAGCTCAACACCGGCAATCTCGACGAGGACAGCGTGGCGCGGGCGCTCAGCTTCGCCCTGACGCATTTCTGCCATCCGGACAACCGTCCTCCGGCCGCCTCGCTGCAGGACAGCCTGGCCCAGGCCATGGATGAGACGGTCCAGCACTTCGATTCGATCCGCAACCTGATCGAGGACAAGAATTTCACCCTGTTCTATCAGCCGGTTGTCGATCTCGACACGCGCAAGGTCCACCATTATGAGGCGCTGATGCGCTTCAAGGACGGGCGCAAGGTCTTCGACACCATCCGTCTTTCGGAGCAACTGGGCCTGGTCAAGGATTTCGACCTGGCGGTCGCCAAGAAGGCACTGGAAACCCTGCAGACGCACGACGGCGTCACCATCGCCGTCAATATGTCGGGCCTGTCGGTCCAGGACGATACCTTCCGCGACTCTTTGAAACAGCTTCTGGCGCCGTTCCGCATGCTGAACCGCCGCCTGATGTTCGAATTGACCGAATCGAGCGCCATCGAGGACATGGACGCCGCCGGCAACTTTCTGAAATGGCTGCGCCAGCAAGGTTTCGGCGTCTGCCTCGACGACTTCGGCGCCGGCGCCGCCGCCTATGCGTATCTGCGCCGCTTCGACGTCGACTTCGTCAAGATCGACGGGCCTTTCCTGCGTGACGCGCGGGAAAATCCGCGTCAGCGCGCCCTGCTCAAGTCGGTCGCCGTCCTGTGCAAGGATCTTCGCAGCAAGGTCGTGGCCGAGATGATCGAGGACGAGGAAACCGCCAAGCTGTGCAAGGCGCTGGGTATCGAATACGGCCAGGGTTTCCTCTTCGGCAAGCCGCGCGCCGAGATCGTGGTGCAAAAGGATGTCCAGCCCGCCGCCCGCCGTGCCGGGATCAAGGAGAGCTGGGGGTAAAACCGCCTCGACGGCCGGCGGAAAACGACCGTCCAGGCATCGTAGTGAATATGACCCAGAAAATCCTTGTTCCCCTGTTCGCCGCCGCGCTGCTCGCCGCGAATTCCGTGTCCGCGCATGAGCCATGGTTCGGCGCCGATCTCTCCTATGTCAACGAGATGCAGGCGTGCGGCGCGCACTACGCCTATCAAGGCGAGACCGATCCCTACGCCATCTTTGCCAGGTCGGGCACGAACATCGTGCGTGTCCGGCTTTGGAACAACCCGACCTGGACGAAATACTCCAATGTCGCCGACGTGACGAAGACCATTGCGGCGGCAAAGGCGCGCGGCATGAAGGTGCTGCTCGACTTCCACTATTCCGACGACTGGGCCGACGGCGACCACCAGATCGTACCGGCGGCGTGGGCGAAGCTCGACACGGACGCACAAGCCGGGGCGTTGTACCAGTTCACGCTCGATACGCTGAACGGGCTGAAGGCCAAGGGCTTGATGCCCGACGCCGTACAGGTCGGCAATGAGACCAATCACGAAATCATGCTGCCGGGCGATGGCAAGCCGACGAAGCCGATCGACTGGACGCGTAATGCCAAACTGTTCAATGCCGGTATAAGCGCCGTGCGCGACGCGTCGCGGGACAGCGCCATCAAGCCGGACATCATGCTGCACATCGCGCAGCCGGAAAACGTCGAGGCCTGGTTCGCCGATGCCGAAGCGGCCGGCGTCAGGGATTTCGACATCATCGGCATGAGCTATTACCGCAAGTGGTCGAAGGACGACTTCGCGGCGGCGGCCGAAACCATCCGTCGAGTCCACGCCCGCTTCGGCAAGGACGTGGTGATCGTCGAGACCGCCTATCCCTTCACCGACGACTATGCCGACAACGCACCCAACCTGCTGGGTTCGGATTCCGCCCTGCCGGGCTATCCGGTGACGCCGGAAGGGCAGGCGAAATACATGCACGACCTGATGCAGCTGACGCTCGATTCCGGCGGCATGGGCGTCGTCTACTGGGAGCCGGCCTGGGTGTCCACGAAATGCAGCACGCGATGGGCGCAGGGGTCGAACTGGGAAAACGCCGCCTTCTTCGATTTCAAGGGCAAGGCTCTGCCGGCGCTGGAATGGCCGAAGGCGTCATACGTCATGCCGGTCGAAATCACCTTTACCGTGCCCGACCATGGCCAGGCGGCACAGTATCTCAGCGGCGATTTCACCGGCGGCGTCGATGTCGCCATGACGAAGACAACCCAAGGCTTCGTCTACACGACGGCCCTGCGCCCCGGCAGCGATGTCGTGGTCGGTACGGCCGAGACGGAGGCGGGGCTCGATACGGCCGAGGCGCTGAGCCTGACTGTCCCCGATGCTCCGCGGACCGTGGCCCTGGTGAAACAGCGGCCTATATTATAATACAATAGGCTGGCCAAAGCGCCAAAACGTGTTATGACTCTGTCACAAAGACTGGTTTTCGACTGAAAAACCGGCACGTGACAGGGAGGAATACGAAAAATGGCGGAAAGAACGCTGCCAGGCATCATAATAATGGAAGCAAGGTCATGACGGCGGCGAACAGCCGTGCCGCCCTTCTGGCCTTCGTGGGGACACAGATCCTGCCGCATGAGGCGGATCTGCGCCGTATGCTGACTCGGCTGGGTGTGAAGGCGCATGAACGCGACGATATCGTGCAGGAGGTCTATTGCCGGCTGTTGCGGCTGGACGGGGTCGATCACATCGACGACCCGCGCGCCTATCTGTTTCGCACGGCCCGCAACGTCGTCCTGGCGCAGATCCGGCGCAACCGCGTGGTGTCGATCATGACCATGCAGAATCTCGACGACCTCCACGTGGCCGACGCGATGCCCAATCCCGAGACGGCGACCGCCGCGCGGGTGGAACTGAACCAGGTGCTGGGCCTGATCCGCGACCTGCCGGAGCGCTGCCGCCAGGTTTTCGAACTGCGCAAGGTGCATGGCCTGTCGCAGGCCGAGACCGCCGCGCGCCTGGGCGTCAGCGAAAACATCGTCGAAAAGGAAACGGCGAAGGGCCTTACCGCCATCCTGAAGACACTGTCGGCGTCGCCGCTGCTGACCAAACGCGTGCCTGCGAGCGCCCCGGGAGCGCGGCATGTCGTCGATTGACCAGCTTGCCTCGAACTGGGTCGCGCGCCGGTATTCCGGCCGGATGGACGCGGCCGCGGAGGCCGCGTTCCAGGTGTGGCACGACGCCGACCCGCGTCATGCCGGCGCCTACCTGCGCGCCGAGGCGGCATGGGTACTGCTCGACCGAAGCCAGGTTCTGACACACGGCGATGGTATTTCCGAAGATATCCTGTCAAGTCCCCTGAGCGCTTTGCCCAATCGCGCCCGGCCGGAGCCGACCCGGCGGGCCGTGCTGATGGGGACGGTTGCGGCCTCGGTCGCGGCGCTGGCCGGCATGGCCTGGTTCCTCAGGAGCCGTCTGAGTTTCGAAACCGGCCGCGGCGAACTGCGCAAGGTGCCGCTGGCCGACCGCTCTCTGGCCGCCATCAATACCGACAGCCGTATCGATGTCGCCATGAGCCCGCGCCGCCGTGACATCCATCTGGTCAAGGGCGAGGCCTGGTTCGAGGTCGCCAAGAATCCCGATGCGCCCTTCGTCGTGTCGGCCGGCGACATTCGCGTGCGCGCGGTCGGAACGGCGTTCAGCGTCCGCCGCCATGACGACGGCGCCGATGTGCTGGTGACCGAAGGCATAGTCGAGACATGGAGCGTGCGCGAACCCGGAAAGAAGACTCGTCTGAGCGCCGGCGACCAGGCCTTCGTCGCGGACGCGGCCAGGGTCGCCACGGCCTATGAGCCCGACGAGGTGACGCGCAAGCTGGCCTGGCGCGAGCGCAAGATCATCCTGCGCGAAGAGACCCTGTCCGACGCGGTCGCCGAGTTCAACCGTTACAACGAGCAGCAGATCGTCATCGCCGACCCGTCCCTGGCCGGCCTGAAGCTGGTGGGCGGCTTCGACGTCGACCAGCCAGAAGACTTCGCGCGCTCGGTCCATGCCGCCTCCGAAGCGCCGGTCAGCATCCGCAGCGACCGTATCATAATTGGCACACAATCGGGCGCCGGATAAAATTGTCGTACAAGGGGCGGCGGAAAAATATTCGCCCACGCATCTGACATCGTAAGGGCCGGGAACTGCCCTTGGCACTTATAATAACAGGGAAATCCACATGTCAGACTTTTTCAATGCCGGCCTGCGGGCGGCCCTTCTGGGCTCGGTCGCGGTCGTCGCCATTGCTGCTCCGGCGATGGCGCAGGGAGAAAAGACGTTCAACATTCCGGCGCAGGACGCCGTATCGTCGGTGCCCAGCTTCGTGCAGCAGTCCGACCTTCAGGTTCTGGCGACCGCCGCCGACCTTAAGGGCGTGCGCACCAACGCCGTCCAGGGCACGATGGCGCCCGAATCCGCGCTCGACGCCCTGATCCGCGGCACCGGGCTTTCGATCAAGAGCCGCGACGGTTCGTCGGTGGTGCTGGTTCGCGCCGCCACGGCCGAAGCTGCCGCGACACCGGCCGCCGCCGAAGCGCCTGCCGATTCGCAGGAAGTCGTCGTGACCGGTGTTCGCAAGTCGCTGCGTGAAGCGCTCGACGTCAAGCGCCATCAGGCCGGCGTCATGGAAGCCGTTTCGGCCAAGGACATCGGCGTCCTGCCGGACGTGACCATCGCCGAAACCCTGAACCGCCTGCCGGGCCTGAATGCGTCGCGCGACCGGGGCAACGACAGCCAGGCGTCTATCCGGGGGCTGGGCGCCCGCATGGTGCTGGGCACGGTCAATGGCCGCGAAGTCGCCTCGTCCGAACCGGACCGCAATATCCGCTGGGAAATCTATCCGTCGGAAGTGATCTCGGGCGCCGCCGTCTACAAGTCGTCGGAAGCCAAGCTGATCTCGGGCGGCATTTCGGGTACGGTCGACCTCCAGACCATCCGCCCGCTCGATTATCGCGGCCCGTCGCTCGTCCTGCGCGCCGGCCCCGTCTATTACGACGGCGGCTCGCGTTTCCCGGGCTATGACGGCATGGGCTATCGCGGCGCCCTGTCCTACGTCACCAAGCTGACGCCCAATCTCGGCCTCGTCATCGGCCTGACGTCGCAACAGCAGAAGAACGGCTTCGAGTCGGTCCAGGGCTGGGGCTACAACTTCGGCGCCGACAACGGCCCGGTCCTGGCCAGCCAGCCGACCACCAAGTACAACACGCCGTGGGGTGCGCAGTCCGAAGCCAAGAAGCTGACCGAAACCCGCAACGGCGTCTCGTTGGGCCTGCAGTACAAGCCCGCCGACAATTTCGAGCTGGCCTACGACCTGCTCTATTCGGACGTGAAGATCGACGAGAACCAGGACCAGGCCTGGTACGGCGGCAACAAGTGGGGCAACTGGGACGGCGGCAACTATGCCGACTACGTCGCGGGCGCTGCCATCGGCGGCCAGCCGGTCATCCAGAACGGCGACGTGGTCGCGGCCACCCTGCCGTACGGCCAGGATCAATCGATCGTCGCCAAGTACACCGAAGACAAGACCCTGCTGGTTACCGGCCTGAACGCCAAGTGGAAAACGGGTGCGTGGACCATCACGGCCGACGCCGCCTATTCGAAGGCCGAGCGCAACAACCTGTGGCGCGCCGCCGAATTCATCTACTGGCCGACCTGGGAAAGCTTCGATTTCCGCGGCAAGCCGGTGATCAAGGTCAGCCAGGACCCGACGACGCAGACCCAGAGCGCCAACGGCGGCCAGTGGTCGGACGGCCGCGTCGCCGACACCCTGTCGTCGGGCCAGCTCGACTTCAAGCGCACCTTCGGTGATGAAGGCTTCACCTCGGTCATGTTCGGCGTCCGCTATGCCGACCGCACCAAGGAACTGGCCGACGCCAGCGGTTCGGCTTCGGTGCTGTCCGGCGTCACCTCGGTGCCGTCGGCCATGCTGACCGCCTACACCTTCAAGAACTTCGACGTCCCGACCATCCTTACCGGCAATTTCGACGCCCTGGCCAGCTATCTCTACGGCTCGAACCTGTACCAGGACGCCAAGTCCCTGCCGGCCAACAACACCGTAAAGGAAAAGGTCGCAGAAGCCTATCTCGAAGGCACCTATGCGACGACCTTCTCGGGCGTTCCGGTCGACGGCAATATCGGCTTCCGTCTCGTCAACGCCCAGACCCGCTCGGACGGCACCTCGTCCATGGGCGGCGGCTGGTTCCAGGACCTGAGCGGCAACTGGGCCTACTACCCCCTGGTCGTCAGCCATGCTTCGGGCGGCCGCAACTACACCACCATCCTGCCGTCGGCGACGGCGCGCTTCGACTATGGCGACGGCCGCTATCTCAAGCTGTCGGCCGCCAAGGTCATCTCGCGTCCGCCGCTCAACGACCTGACCGCGACCCTGACCCTGTCGCCCGTGGCGCCTTATTCGGGCGGCGGCGGCAACCCGTACCTGAAGCCGTTCGAAGCGACGCAGTTCGACGCCAGCTATGAATGGTACTTCAACAAGGACTCGCTGGTCGCCGCCTCGGGCTACTACAAGCTGGTCGACAACTATGTCGGCTATGCCCAGCGCACCCAGGTGATCAACGGCAACAGCTATACGCTGACCTCGCCGGTCAACGCGACCAAGGGCGGTTATATCCGCGGCGCCGAATTCACCTTCCAGACACCGTTCAGCTTCCTCCCGGGCTTCGGCATCTATTCGAACCTGTCGCTGGTCGATTCCGATCTGAAGGAAATGGTCTATAATCTGCCGATGGTCGGCCTGGCCAAGACGACGGGCACGCTCGACCTGTGGTATTCGGGCCATGGCATCGATGCCCGTCTCGGCACCAAGTACCATTCGACCTATACGGCGATCTACGGCTGGGACGATTCGGCGCTGATCCGCGTGAAGCCGGAAACGACGCTTGACCTGTCGATCGGCTATACGGTCAACAGCCACATCCAGCTGCGTCTCCAGGCCAACAACCTGCTCGATACGCCGCTGAAGACCTATCAGAACAATGTCGAAGACCGCCTCGGCCGCTATGACTATTACGGTCACCGTATCCTGGCCGACATCACGTTCAAGTACTAACCTCCGTAACCTCCCTACGGAGCAACTCATGGCCGGATGCTTGCAAAACAGGTGTCCGGCCTTTATTATATTGTAATATAATTATAACCGGAAACATGCCCATGACGCCCCATCGCCGCGATATTCTCGTCACCGCGTCCGCCTTGGCCCTGATGGGCCTGCCGTCGCTGGCCTCGGCGCAAACACAGGCGAAGCCGGCGGCGTTGGATGGGCGAGAGCGACTCGACGAGGGCTGGAAGTTCGCCTTCGGGCACCTCAACGACCCGGCGAAGGATTTCGGCTTCTCGGACGGCCTCAGGACCTTTGCCAAACAGGGACCGGATACGGGCCCCGCCGCACGGCTCGATTTCGACGATTCCAAATGGCGCGATATTACCCTGCCGCACGACTGGGCGGTCGAGCTGCCCTTCGTTCCGAACCCCAAGGCCGCCGCCATCAAACCCGACAATTACGGCGTGGTCTGGGACCCTGCCGCCGACCATGGCTATAAGCCGCTGGGACGCGACTATCCCGACACCAGCGTCGGCTGGTACCGGCGCACGATCGAATGGACCGCCGCCGATAAGGGCAAACGCCTGCGCGTCGATTTCGACGGCGTCTTCCGCAATGCCATCGTCATTTTCAACGGCTATATCGTCAAGCAGCACGATGGCGGCTACGTGCCGTTCTCGGTCGACCTGACGGACTTCCTCAATACAGACGGCAAGCCCAATGTGCTGGCCCTGCGTGTCGATGCTTCGTTGGGCGAGGGCTGGTTCTACGAAGGCGCGGGCATCTACCGCCATGTCTGGCTGGTCAAGCACGACCCCGTTCATATTGTGAAGAACGGTGTGTGCGTGCGGGCAAAGACCGACGGCACGGTTGATATCCAGGTCACCGTGCGCAACGACAGCGACACGCCTCGCGATATCACGATTTCCGGCGGCATAGATGTGCCGGCTCGCGACGTGCCGGCGCATCTCGAACCCTGGCAAACGGCGATCGTGCCACGAACGATCAAGATCGACGCGCCCAAGCTGTGGAGTCTGGAGACCCCTTATCTCTATGCCCTGGTGACTACGGTGAACGAAGGCGATCGCCAGCTTGACACCGCCACCACCCGCTTCGGCTTTCGCGACATCCGCTTCGACGCCGACCAGGGCTTTTTCCTCAACGGCAAGCCGGTCAAGCTCAAGGGCACGTGCAACCACCAGGATCACGCCGGGGTCGGTTCGGCCATTCCGGATGCGCTGAACTATTACCGCCTGAAGTGCCTGAAGGCGATGGGCTGCAACGCCATCCGCACATCGCACAATCCGCCGGCGCCCGAACTGCTCGACGCCTGTGACGAACTCGGCATGCTGGTCATCGACGAGACGCGGATGATGACCTCGTCGGAAGAGGGGCTCGATCAGCTGCGCACCATGATCGTGCGCGATCGCAACCACCCCAGCATTATCCTGTGGTCGATCGGCAACGAGGAACCGCAGCAGGGCACGGACCGGGGGGCCGTCATCGCGCGCACCATGAAGCGCGTGTGCAAGGAGCTCGATCCGACGCGCGGCATCACGGCGGCCATGGACGGCGGCTACGGCCAGGGCATCACCGAGGTGCTCGACGTCATCGGCTTCAACTACCGCGACAGCAAGATCGACGACTTCCACAAACAGTTCCCGCATATCCCGATCATCGGCACCGAGACGGCGTCGACCGTCGCCACGCGCGGAGAATATGTGAAAGATCCGGCCAGGCACATCGTGCCGGCCTACGATACCGAGGCGCCGTGGTGGGCCAATACGGCCGAAGGCTGGTGGCCGCATTTCGACAGCAAGGCTTTCATCGCCGGCGGCTTTATCTGGACGGGCTTCGACTATCGCGGGGAACCGACGCCCTATCCCAACTGGCCGTCGATCTCGTCGCAGTTCGGCGTGCTCGATACCTGCGGCTTCCCGAAGGACAACTATTACTACTACCGCGCCTGGTGGCGGCCGGAGCCGCTTCTGCACCTCTTCCCGCACTGGAACTGGGAGGCAGGATCGACGGTCAGCGTCTGGGCCTATTCGAACTGCGACGCCGTCGAGCTGTTCGTCAACGGCAAGTCCATGGGCAAGAAGGACATGGCGAAGGACATGCACGTCGAATGGAGCGTGCCCTACCAGCCCGGCAAGATCACAGCCTTCGGCTACAAGGGCGGCAAGGTTGTCATAAAAGATTCGCGTGAGACGGCCGGGGCGGCGGCGCGCATCGTGCTGACGGCCGACCGCACGGCGTTGAATGCCGACGGCCGCGACTGCGCCGTCATCCGTGCCGAAGTCGTCGACGCCAAGGGCCGGACCGTGCCGAAGGCCGACAATCTGATCCGATTCGACGTGGCGGGGGCCGCTTCCGTCATCGGCGTCGGCAACGGCAATCCGAACAGCCACGAAGCCGACAAGGCGTCGCAACGCCTGGCCTTCAACGGCCTCTGCTGCGCGATCGTGCAAACAGGAAAGGCCGCCGGCCTAGTGACGGTTACCGCCACGGCCGACGGCCTGACCTTGGGTAAGGTTGTACTTAAAGCCACTTAATCCGCGAGTTTGCCCCAGAGCTTGTGCAGGGCGACGGCGCGGCCGCAGCCGAGCGCATAGCCGTCGTACTGGGCGGCGTGCGTCTTCCAGTAGTGCTGGTGGTAGTCTTCGGCCGGGTAAAACGGCAGCTTGAGCGACGACGCCTTGATGACCTGCGTCACGACGGTCTTTTTCAGGAAGGCCTGGACCTTGGCCTTCGAGGCGTTGGCGGCGGCGAACTGGCCGTCGTTGAAGGTGAAGATGGCCGTATGGTAGCTCGGCGCCAGGTCGCAGATGACGCCACGCGGATCGGTTGGATCGGTGTGGTGCCAGTAGGTGTCCAGCAGGGTGTCGTAACTGATTTTGGACGGGTCGAAGACGACCTCGACGGCCTCGAGATGGCCGGTGCCTTCGCCCGTGACGTCTTCGTATGACGGATTCTTGACGTTGCCGCCCATGAAGCCGGCGCGGGTAGAGACGACGCCCTGGACGTGGTCGAAGGCCTTCTGCATGCTCCAGAAGCACCCGCCGGCGAAGACGGCGGTTTCGCGCTGGGGCGCGGCGGCCATGGCCGAGGCGGAAAGGCCCAGAGTAGCGAAGAGAACGAAAAGCAGACGTTTCAGCATGATCTTTAAGCCTTCGCGGGAATGAATTTGAGGGCGGCGCCGTTGTTGCAATACCGCAGGCCGGTGGGCTTGGGGCCGTCGTCGAACAGGTGGCCGTGATGGCCGCCGCAGCGCGCGCAGTGATATTCGGTGCGCACCATGCCGAGCGACAGATCGGTCCTGGTCTTCAGGTGATCGGGGATGGCGCGGAAGAAGCTGGGCCAGCCGGTGCCGCTGTCGAACTTGGCGTCCGAATTGAACAGGGGCAGGTCGCAGCCCAGGCAGGCGAAGAGACCCTTGCGATGCTCATCGAGCAGGGGCGAGGTGAACTGGCGCTCGGTCGCCTCGTGGCGCAGCACCGCGTAGGCTTCCGGCGGAAGGCGCTTCTTCCATTCGGCATCCGGCAGGTTGAGCGGAGTTATGGTCTCGGCCGAGGCGCCGGAAGCGGCGGTGAGGGCGCCGAGGCCGAGGGCGGAGAGGAAATGACGGCGGTTCATGCGGTCGTCCTTCTGAAGCTATGCCCTTTATACGTCGAAAGCCGCTGTCCGGTTACTGGTTAATTTTCCCCTTTTGCGAAGCGCCCCGCCGCGGCATGCCCGCCGCAAATGGAAACTGCGCTGAAAACGCCACAGTCGGGACACAGTCCGGCCCATGTCATCGAACTGTCATGGAAGTTACATGGGACCGTCATTCGCCGCCCGTATTAGCCGCCTCATGGCCGGTTAGGGGCCAGAGATTCAACTAAGGCGAACGACATGAAATTCACCTCCCTTCTCCTGAGCGCGGCTACGGGCGCTCTCGCCCTGGCGGCTTTTGCCGGCAGCGCCCAGGCCGACGACGCGGTCCTGTCGGGCCGCATCTACGCGGACTTCAGCAACATCTCGAACAAGGTCGACGGCGTCGAATCGAACGGCACGGCCGGCTTCGGCATCCCCGCCTCGAACGGCACGGGCTTCGACGTGAAGCGCTTCTATGTCGGCATCGACAAGAAGTTCACCGACACCTGGTCGCTGAACGTCACGACCGACTTCCAGTATTCGTCGGCGATCAGCGCGACGGAAGTCTATATCAAGAAGGCCTATATCCAAGGCACCTTCTCGCCGGCCTTCATCGTGCGCGCCGGCGCGGCCGACCTGCCCTGGATTCCGTATGCCGAAGACATCTACGGCTATCGCTACGTTGAAAACACCGTCGCCGACCGCACCAAGTTCGGCACCTCGGCTGACTGGGGCCTGCATTTCCTCGGCAAGCTGAACGACAACTTCTCGTACCAGGTGTCGGTCATCAACGGCAACGGCTACAAGAACCCGACCCGTACGAAGACCATGGACGTCGAAGGCCGCCTGAGCGCCAAGTTCGACCAGTGGAACTTCGCCGTCGGCGGCTATACCGGCAAGCTCGGCCAGGAAGTTCCGGGTACGGCCACGCCGCAAACCGCCTCGCGCTTCAACGCCCTGGCCGCCTACACCGGTGACCGCGCGAAGTTCGGCGTCGAATATTTCTCGGCCAACGACTTCTCGGGCACGCTCGTCAAGTCGACGACCCCGGACAAGGCCGACGGCACTTCGCTGTTCGGTTCGTACCGGATCACGCCGGTTTACACGATCTTCGGCCGCGTCGACTCGACCAAGCTGTCGAAGACGATCACCCCGGCCAAGAAGGACGACTACTACAACCTCGGTATCGAGTGGCTGGCCTTCAAGGGCGTCGCCTTCTCGGCCGTCGTGAAGCACGACAAGTACGTTCCGTCGGCCGGCCACGCGGTCGAGGCCAACGAAGTCGGCGTCTGGTCGCAACTGCGCTTCTAAGCAAACAGCGG
>CAKZJB010000222.1 GCA_936940865.1 uncultured Asticcacaulis sp.
AATCCGGACTCAAATGGAATCCTCAATCAGAGTCACCACTTATTGCCGTTGGTATAAGATTGGCTTCGTTCCGGTCGAATGCAAAGTCGGCGGGGAGCCGACCTCGGAATTGGCGGAGGCGATTTGGTAATTCATCGCGACGCGCTTCCCCTGACGACCTTTACCCGCATCGCAGACATCGCTTAGACCGCATCGAGCCCGATGTCGAAATTGGGCGCCGAATGCGTCAGCGCGCCCACCGAGATGACGTCGACGCCGGTTTCGGCAATGGCGCGCACCGTGTCGAGATTCACGCCGCCCGAGGCTTCGAGGATCGTCTTGCCCGCCGCCAGTTTCACGGCCTCGGCGTACATGTCGAGGGTAAAGTTGTCGAGCAGCAGGACGTCCGGCTTATAGGGCAGGGCCTCTTTCAACTGGGCGATGGAATCGACTTCGATCTCGATCTTCATGGTATGGCCGACGCCGGCGCGTGCGCGCTCCATGGCGGTCGAGACGCCGCCGCAGATGGCGATATGGTTGTCCTTGATCAGGATGGCGTCGTCGAGACCATAGCGGTGATTGTGGCCGCCGCCGCACTTGACCGCGTGCTTTTGGAGGGCCCGCAGGTTGGGCAGGGTCTTGCGGGTACAGGCGATCTTGGTCTTGAGGCCGTCGACGGTGGCGACGTATTTCGCCGTCAGGGTCGCGATGCCCGACAGGTGGCACAACAGGTTAAGGGCCACGCGCTCGGCGGCCAGTATGGCGCGTGCCTTGCCTTCGACCCGCGCCAGGACGTCGCCGGGATTGACGGCGCTGCCATCGGGCAACAGGGTTTCGAAGCGCACCTGCGGGTCCATCATGGTGCAGGCCAGGCGGGCGCAGTCGATACCGGCGGATACTCCGGCTTCGCGGGCCCTGAACTCGGCCTTGAAGCGCGCCTTGGGCTGGATGACGGCCGAGGCGGTGACGTCTCCCGCCAGCCCAAGGTCTTCCTTGAGGGCGTCGCGGACGACGGGCTCGATCAGCAGGTCAGGCAGTCCGGTGATAAACATGGCGTTTCCCCTTGGTTCACACGCTTTACGATCTCCGCCCAGCGGACGAAGGTGCGTTCGCCCTTCGCGTCCGTCTGCGGATAGTCGCTGCGGTAATGAGAACCGCGACTCTCGTGCCGTTGCAAGGCGCATTCTGCAACAAGTCGCGCGCTTACCAGCGCCAATGCGCCCGGGGCCTTCATTTCGAGGCCGTCGATCAGGGATATGAGCGCCTTCAGGCCGGCGTCGTCGCGCACCAGGCCGGCATGACGGCTCATGGCTTCGCGGAGGGCGCGCAGGTCGGCGTCGGACAGGCGGCCGGGCAGGGCGGGCAGAACGGCGTCCTCGACCGTTTCGACGCGGCCGAGGTCGCGCAGTTGCATGCCCACGCGCTCGCCGAAGGCCGCGGCTTCGAGCAGCGAATTCGACGCCAGCCGGTTGGCGCCGTGCACGCCGGTCGATGCGCATTCGCCGGCGGCATAGAGTCCTTTCAGCGAGGTGCGGCCGAAGATGTCGGTGGCGACGCCGCCCATGTGATAGTGCGCCGCCGGGGCGACCGGCATGGGCTGGATGCGCGGGTCAACGCCGTTGTCCATGCACGAGGCGAAGACGGTGGGGAATTCGTCCGGAAAATGCGCGCCGACGGCCTTGGTGGCATCCAGGAACGCGCCCCGCCCCGACATCTTCGCCTTGTGGACGGCGCGGGCGACGATATCGCGCGGCGCCAGTTCGCCGTCGGGATGGTCTTCCAGCACGAAGCGCACGCCGTTTTTGTCGATCAGCGTCGCGCCTTCGCCGCGCAGCGCTTCGGTCGCCAGCGGCGCCGGGTCGCGGCCGAAATCGAGCGCGGTGGGGTGAAACTGGACGAATTCCGGGTCGGCGATGACGGCGCCGGCCAAGGCGGCCATGGCCATGCCTTCGCCGCGCAAGGCGGCAGGGTTGGTCGTGACGGCGAACAGGCCGCCAAGGCCGCCGCTGGCCAGCACCACGGCCGACGCATAGACGGCGACACGGCGGCCGTCATGTTCGACAACGGCGCCGATGACGGCGCCTTGCCTGCCGGTGATCAGGCCGAGCGCGAAAGCGGGTTCCCAGATTTCGATGTGGGGCGCTGCCAGGGCCTTGGCGGCCACGGCCTCCAGGATGGCCTTGCCGGCGAGATCCCCGCCGACGCGCGCGACACGGGCGCGGCCGTGGGCGGCTTCGCGATTGAGGACGAAGCCGCCGTCGGGCGTATGATCGAACGGCGCGCCCATGGCGTCCAGGGCGCGGACCACGTCGGGTCCCATTTCGGTCAGGGTTTTGGCGGCCAGCGGATCGACGATTCCCGCGCCGGCGGCGACGGTGTCGCGTTCGTGCTCGGCAGGCGAATCTTCACTCGACAGGGCGGCGGCGATCCCGCCCTGCGCCCAGGCCGACGAACAGGCCTTGCCGAGCGCGACAGGCGCCAGCACCAGCACATTGGCGGGCGCGGCGTGCAGCGCCACCGACAGCCCGGCCAGGCCGGCGCCAATGACAAGGGGACCGTTGTGGATATAGGTTTCAAGGGCCATGCCAGGCCTCCTGTGACATCCGCCCCGAAAGGCGGACTGAAAAATTAGCTAATCATCTCGACGTCGACATGGTGCCGCGCCTTGACCATGTCGTAGCGCGCGGGCGTCGTGGTCGGCGGCATGTCGATCATCCGCTGTACGGCCAGCGCCGCGCGCGGGATGATGGTGGGATCGACCGTGACCTCGTGCTGGCGCTTTACCAGGCTGTCATAGATGCCTTGCAGGGTGATGCGCTTCATGTGCGGGCAAAGGTTGCACGGCCGCAGGAATTCGACGCCCGGCGCGTCGGCCGTGACATTGTCCGACATCGAGCATTCGGTGATCAGCACGACCTGCTTGGCGCCCGATCTGGTTACGAAATCCCCCATGGCGGTGGTCGAGCCGGTGAAGTCCGAGGCCGCGATGACCTCCGGCGGACATTCGGGGTGCGCCAGCACGACCGCGCCCGGATAGGCGGCGCGGACCTCGGCGATGTCGTCGGCGTCGAAGCGCTCATGCACCTCGCAGGCGCCAGCCCAGGCGATGATCTTGATATCGGTCTGCCGCGCCACGTTTTTGGCCAGGAACTGGTCGGGGATCAGGATGACTTGCTGAGTGCCCCATTCCTTCGCCGCCCATTCGACGACCTGGACGGCGTTGGCCGAGGTACAGCAGATATCGGTTTCGGCCTTCACGTCAGCCGTCGTGTTGACGTAGGTGACAACGGGCACGCCGGGATAGCGCTGCTTGATCAGGCGCACGTCGGCGCCCGTGATGCTCGACGCCAGCGAACAGCCGGCGCGCAGATCGGGGATCAGCACGGTCTTTTCGGGCGCCAGAATCTTGGACGTCTCGGCCATGAAGTGCACGCCGCCCTGGACGATGATTTCGGCGTCGGACTTGGCGGCCTCGCGCGCCAGGCCCAAACTGTCGCCGACATAGTCGCCGACGCCATGGAAAATGTCGGGCGTCATGTAGTTGTGCGCCAGGATGACGGCGTTCATATCCTTCTTCAGGCGGTTGATCTCGTGGATCAGCGGCGCCTGGAGTTGCCATTCCAGCGGTGACACCTTCGTCTTCAGCTTGTCGTAGATCGGCGCAGTCGCGGCCTCGACCTCCGGCGTGAAGGCCAGCGGCGGCCCGGCGTCCGCCTTGGGCGCGTCCAGAGTGATGGCGGTGTGCGGCATGCGCGTCTCCTGGGGCGCATCCCGAAAAGCGTGACGCACTTTTCGGATTAAGATGCGCGACAAAACAAATCCCGAGCATCACGCCTCGTTTCCGTCCGTATCCGGAGTGGTGGAGGCTTATGCTCAAATTTAGCATAAGGTAGCTTTAAAATAGACCCATAACGCGGGGATGCAAGAGGCATTGTGCCGAAAGCGATCACATATTTTGTCATAATCCGGCTGGATCGTGTCTTGCGGCGGTACCGGATGGCCTTGATGAGCCGGATTCCACAGGACGGAATCCGATCCCCCTTGAATCCTTACAACCGCTTATCATATCCGGGTTTGCCAACTTTTGAGAGGAGCCGGCACCATGGCTGCAGCAGCGAAAACCGCGGATACCGACAAGGGCGTCGCCCACGAACTGTCGAAGGTCCTGGCCGACAGTTTCACCATCTACCAGAAGACTCACGGCTATCACTGGAACGTTCGCGGCCCCAACTTTCGCGGCCTGCACCTGCTGCTGGAAGAGCAGTACAACGAAATCTGGACGGCCATCGACGAAATCGCCGAGCGCATCCGCGCGCTCGACCAGTTCGCCCCCATGGGGCACGGCGCCCTCGGCAACCTGACCTCGATCAAGGACGGCGATCCGGCCCTTTCGGCCAGGGACATGCTGAAGGACCTGCTCGACGGCCAGGAAGTGACGATCGCCACGCTGAAGCGTGCGGCGCAAGTTGCCGACGAGGCCGGCGACATCTCGACCAACGACCTGTGCACCCAGCGCATCACGGCGCACGAAAAGCACCGCTGGATGCTGAAGGCCAGCCTGGAGGCCTAGGCGCTCCGGGTACGAATGCATAAGGCCGGTGGTGTTCCGCCGGCCTTTTTGCTATGCGCGCACATGGTCTTCATCACGCCGAAAATCAGCGTTCCCGACGACGAACTGCACGAAAGCTTCGTGCGGGCCTCGGGGGCTGGCGGCCAGAACGTCAACAAGGTGTCGAGCGCGGTCGAGCTGCGCTTTTCGATCGCCAACAACTGGACCATCCCCTACGACGTCAAGCAGCGCCTGACCAAGCTGGGCGGGCGCCGCGTGACGACCGAAGGCGAACTGGTGCTGTTCGTCCAGGTCCACCGCACCCAGGAGATGAACCGAAAGGCGGCGCTGGAGCGTTTCGTCGAACTGGTGCGCAAGGCCGCCGAACCGCCGCCTCCGCCGCGCATCAAGACGAAGCCCACCAAGGGGGGCGTGCGCCGGCGTCTTGAAGGCAAGGCCATCCGGTCGACGATCAAGAGCAACCGCGGCAAGGTGTCGGGCGAAGATGAGGATTGACATCCGCGACGGGCACCTCGGTGATTTCGAGGCGCTTCTCAACCTCTACCGTGAGGTGGCGGCCGTGCCCGGCGGCCTGCTGCGCCGCGAGGCCGAGATTACGCCCGACTATATCCGATATTTCGTCGAGCACGCCCGGGCGCGCGGACTCTCCGTTGTGGCGGTCGACGAAGATCGTCACGTCGTCGGCGAACTGCATGGCTGGGTGCCGAATATCCGCCAGCTTCTCCACGTCATGAGCGACCTGACCATCGCCGTCTCGCCGCGGGCCCAGGGGCAGGGCGTGGGGCGCCGCCTCTTCGAGGGCTTTCTCGCGCGTGTCCGCGAACGGTTCTCCGGCGTCGAACGCGTCGAGCTGTTCTGCCGCTCCGACAACGCGCGTGCGGTCGCGCTTTATAAATCGCTGGGCTTTATCGAGGAGGGGCGGCTGGTCGGCCGGGTCAGGGACGAGCGCGGATTTGTCGCCGACGACCTGATTATGACGCTGCGTTTCTGAGCAGCTTGCCCCGCAAAATCACCCAGCCGATGCTGAGCATGACGGCGATGGCGGCCAGCACGGGAAAACGCAGGTCGACGCCGATGGCGTTGCCGTAGAAGCGGGCGATTACGCCGGCCGCGGAAGACAGGGCGCACAGAGCCCAGACGCGCAGGGCCAGCTTTCCGTGGCTGGGGTCGCGGTGCTGCAGCCACAACTGATAAAGGTGTTCCTTGTGCGGCCTTAGCAGGTTCTGGCGGCGGCGCGCCCTGACGATCAGGGTCAGCACGACGTCGACGAACAAAGGCGCCAGGAGGTAGCCGCCGAGCCAGACGGATGCGATGCTGTAGGTCTTGACCTGGAGGCAGGCGCCGGTGACCAGCGCGCCGCCGAACAGGGCGCCGGAATCGCCCTGGAAGACGCGGTTGAGCGGCAGGTTGAGCGGCAGGAAGCCCAGTTGCGCGCCGGCGGCGCAGACCCATACCACCAGCGGCACGCCGAGATACCAGGCCAGGGGCGCAGCCGGAGCCACGGCCAGCGCCAGGCCGGCGATGACGATGAGGGCGATGCTCTGGGTCCCAACCGCCAGGCCGTTCGAGCCATCCATGAAGTTGATGGCATTGATGCCCAGCAGCAGCCATGCCGCGCTGCCCAGCAAGCCGAGCGGCGGCCACACGGGCACTGACAGACCGAAGCCGAAGGAGAGCGAGGTGACGCGATAGAACAGGGCGAACACAAGACACAGCGCGATCTGGAACAGCAATCGCGCCCTGGCCGGCAGGCCGAAGACGTCGTCTATCCCGCCCGACAGGCCCATCAGGGCGGCGAAACCGAACAGCAGCAGACCATCCTGGCCCGGTCCCGGAATCTGCGACCGCCAGGTCCACAGGATGACGGCCAGTGGAATGGCGGTCGCGGTGATGACCGCCATGCCGCCGCTGGTCGGCGTGGGGTTTGAGTGCAGCCCGCGCGCCCGCGGGGCGTCGACGGGGCCGCACCGGACGACCAGCAGCCCCAGCAGCAGCGCCAGGACAAAAGCAGCGAAAAAGCCGCCGGCGAGGATCGCCGGCGGCACAAGCCATTCGTGAGGCATGAAAGAGGCCACCGAAGTCCGCGCTTACTTCAGGCTGGCGCAGAACCTCTGAATGCGCGAACACGCCTCGGTCAGGACCGCTTCCGACGTTGCGTACGAAATGCGGAAGAAGGGCGACAGGCCGAAGGCCGCGCCGTGGACGACGGCGACTTCTTCCTGCTGCAGCAGTTCCGAGGCGAAATCCTCGTCCGAGTTGATGATCTTGCCCGACGGCGCCTGCTTGCCGATCAGGTCCTTGATCGTCGGATAGACGTAGAAGGCGCCTTCCGGCGTCGGGCAGTGGATGCCCTTGGCATTGTTGAGCATGGCGACGACCAGGTCGCGGCGCTTCTGGAAGATGGCGGCGCGTTCCGGGATGAAGTCCTGCGGCCCGTTGAGCGCCTCGACGGCGGCCCATTGCGCGATCGAGCAGGGGTTCGAGGTCGATTGCGACTCTATCTTCTGCATCGCCTTGATCAGCGGCTCGGGGCCCGCCGCATAGCCGATGCGCCAGCCGGTCATCGAATAGGCCTTCGACACGCCGTTCATGGTCAGCGTGCGGTCATAGAGCTCCGGCACGACCTGGGCGATCGTGGTGTATTCGAAATTGTCGAAGGTCAGGTGCTCGTACATATCGTCGGTCAGAACCCAGACCTGCGGGTGACGCTTCAGCACCTCGCCCAGCGCCTTGAGCTCCGCGGCCGTGTAGGCGGCGCCCGAGGGGTTGGACGGCGAGTTGAGGATCAGCCACTTGGTCTTGGGCGTGATGGCGGCTTCCAGCGTCTCGGGCTTCAGCTTGAAGCCGGTCGACATCTCGCCGACCGCGAAAACGGGCGTGCCGCCGGCCAGCAGCACCATGTCCGGGTACGACACCCAGTACGGTGCCGGGATGACGACTTCGTCGCCGGGGTTCAGCGACGCCATCATGGCGTTATAGATGACGGGCTTGCCGCCCGGGGCGACGTGGACCTGGGTCGTCTTGTAGTCCAGGCCGTTCTCGCGCTTGAACTTCTCGCAGATCGCGGCCTTGAGCTCGGGGATGCCGTCGACGTCGGTATAGCGGGTCTCGCCGCGCTTGATCGCCTTGATGGCGGCGTCGCAGATGTTCTCCGGCGTGTCGAAGTCGGGTTCGCCGGCGCCCAGCGAAATGACTTTCTTGCCCTGGCGCGCCAGTTCGCGCGCCTTGGCCGTCACGGCCAGGGTGGGGGAGGGTTTCACGCGCTTCAGCGTGTCGGATTCGGAAAACGCAGCCATCGGGTCGCTCTTCGCCTCTATTGAGCCCTGTGTCGGGCCCTGTGTCGGTGATGTGCCAAAATGCAGGCCCCTCTTTACTCGGACGCGCTCGTTTGTCCAACCGTCATCGTGCATCTTTTTCGCTTCCCGGTTCAAATATCGTGCTAATGCGGGAGTTCCGTCCCGCCCGGCATGAGTTTGAGTGCAATGCACAACAGGTTACAAGAGACGTGGCGCCGCCTCAGCGGGTTTTTCGTCCATCTCGATGCAAAAATGTACCGCGCCATCCTGGCGACCTGTGCGCTTTTCGGGCTGGTGATTGTCGTTTTTCTGGCCGGAAAATCCCCGTGGGGCAAGGCCTTGATGGATAGCCTGAACGGCTGGATGGGCCAGTATCAGCACTCGCCGCTGGCCGTGCTCATCGTCACCCTGGTCTTTTGCATTGCAGCACTGATCGGCGCGCCGCAATTCATCCTGATCGCGGCTTGCGTCCACGTCTTCGGGGCATGGTGGGGGTTTTTGTACAGCTGGCTGGCCACGGTCGTCTCGGCGGCCATGACCTTCTTCATGGGACGCCTGTTCGGCACGGGCGTGCTCAACAAGTTCGGCGGCAACCATACGGACAAGCTGGCCGCCTACATCGGCAAGAACACCTTCTCGGCCTCCTTCATCATCCGCAACCTGCCGTCGGCTCCGTTCATCGTCGTCAACATGGCGTTCGGGGCGGCGCGGGCGCCGTTCACGGCCTTTATCCTGGGCTGCACCTTCGGAGTCCTGCCCAAGACCGCCCTGGTCGCCATGTTCGGCCAGTCCTATGAGGCAATGATGAAGGGCAACTGGAAAATGATGCTGCTGATGGCGGCGCTGGCCTTCGCATGGCTCGGCCTGATGCTCGGCGCGCGCAAGCTGTACGAGGCCGGAAAAGCCCGCGGCGGGCAAGGCTGACCGAACGTCGCCACACGGGCCTTTCCCGTACCTGTGAAACGATGACATTTTTCGTGATTATGCTGCGCAACAGGCTTTGAATTACAAGCAAAAACAACAAATTAACTATTTCGCTTGTAGGTTGAAACCATCTTTTTCATCAAGCCCCTTGAAATTCGCCAAAAGTGAGGGCAAGTGATGACTTTCCGGAAGGCAAGCCTGTGATTCAAGCCCCTCAATAAGGCTTGGCTTTGCGCCGTCCTATCCTGAACCTTCCGTCCCTTTCCGGCCACCCCCAAACGTACACTTCGGAACACCAAGGCAGCCCAGTCCATGTTAAAGTCCTTCTTAGGCGGTTTTTCCAACGATATTGCCATCGACCTTGGTACGGCCAACACACTCATCTACATGAAGGGACGCGGCATCGTCCTCAACGAGCCGTCCGTCGTTGCGCTGCGCAATGTCGGCGGCCGCAAGATGGTCCATGCCGTCGGCATCGAGGCCAAGCAGATGCTGGGCCGTACCCCCGGCCACATGGAAGCCATCCGCCCCATGCGCGATGGCGTCATCGCCGACTTCGAAGTCGCCGAGGAGATGATCAAGTATTTCATCCGCAAGGTTCATAACCGCAAGGGTTTCGTGAACCCCAAGGTCATCGTCTGCGTGCCTTCGGGCGCCACGGCTGTCGAACGCCGCGCCATCAACGACAGCTGCCTCAACGCCTCGGCGCGCCGCGTCGGCCTGCTCGACGAACCCATGGCTGCGGCCATCGGCGCCGGCCTGCCGATCCACGAGCCGACCGGCTCCATGGTGGTCGACATCGGCGGCGGCACGACGGAAGTCGCCGTCCTGTCGCTGTCGGGCATCGTCTATTCCAAGTCGGTCCGCGTCGGCGGCGACAAGATGGACGAAGCCATCACGAACTTCATGCGCCGCAACCACAACCTGCTGATCGGCGAAACCACGGCCGAGCGCATCAAGAAGGACATCGGCACCGCCCGCGTTCCGCACGACGGCGAAGGCATGGCGATCGAGGTGAAGGGCCGCGACCTGATGCAGGGCGTGCCGCGCGAAGTCCGCATGTCGGAACGCCAGGCTGCGGAAGCGCTGGCCGAGCCGGTCGCCCAGATCATCGACGCCGTCAAGGTGGCGCTGGAAGCCACGCCGCCGGAACTGGCCGCCGATATCGCCGACAAGGGCATCATGCTCACGGGCGGCGGCGCGCTGCTGCGCGGCCTCGACGTCGAAATCCGCGACCAGACCGGCCTTCCGGTGTCGGTCGCGGAGGATCCGCTGTCCTGCGTCGCCATCGGTTGCGGCCGCGTGCTCGAACACCCGCGCTGGATGAAGGGCATCCTCGACGCGACCCTGTCGTGATAGGATGTAACCTGTCCCTGAGTCGTCGCGTAAACGACATATAGCCGACACGGGACACCGGTAACGATAGGCAAGATAACCAGAGAGTTTTCCGGCCCGGGACGGGCAAAGGAAGTCAAGCGTGCCTTACGGGGACAACAAGCATTTCGAGCACCTGAAACTGCCCGTTACATGGGCAGTGATGGGCATCGTCGTCGTGGTCAGCATCATCGCCGCGCTCATGTTCCTGGGCGACCGGCGCGAAGAGGTCGACGGCAAGTCCTTCGGCGACCGGTCGGGTTTCGACAGCGCCGCCGAACCCGCCAATGCCGTCCTGTCGACGCCGGTCCATGTGGTCGGCGCGGGGACGTCCTGGCTCGACGACTATCTTTTCGCCGTGCGCGAAAACCGCATCCTGAAGAAAAAGGTGGCGGAGCTTTCGCAGTACAAGGACGCCTATCTCGAGATGAAGGACATCAACACGCGCTATGAGGCGCTGTTGAACCTGCGCACCGAGCCGCCGGTCGAAACCGTGACGGCGCGGTCGGTTTCGGTGGCGCGCGGTCCGTTCAACAACAACCGCCTGATCGACGCCGGCTCGGACAAGAAGATCGCCTTCGGCAATCCCGTCATCACCGATCAGGGCCTTGTCGGCCGTATCGTGGGCGTCAGTCCGCACGTCGCGCGCGTCCTGATGGTCACCGACGTCAACAGTCACGTGCCGATCATGGTCATGCGCACCGATGCGCGCGCCATGATGGACGGCGATGGCGGCGGCTATCCAAAGCTCGATTGGGTGCGCGGCAAGGACTCGGTGCGCAAGGGCGACCAGATCCTGACCTCGGGCGACGGCGGCATCTTCCCGCGCGGCCTGCCCGTCGGCGAGGCCGTGCAGGGCATAGACGGCGGCTGGCGCGTGCGCCTCTATGCCGACCGCGCCCCGATCGATTTCGTCAAGGTTTTGCTGTTCAAGGATTTCTCGCAGCTTCCCAATGCCGAGAGCCTGTTGCGGTCGCCGCCGGTCAACCAGGTGCTGCCGGCGCCGGTCATGCCCAAGGTGGCAGCCAACACGTCGGGCGCATCGGCCTCGGCCGCCAGCGGGACTGCGTCGGCCTCCGCGGCGTCTGCGTCCGCCAGGCCGGTCGCTGCCAGTGTCTCGTCCTCCTCCGCGGCCAAGCCGGCCACGGCCAAGCCTGCTACGGCGAAGCCGGCCACGCCCAAGCCGGCCAGGCCCGCCGCTTCCTCCTCTTCGGCGGCGCCGGTCGCCGGCGATCTTAAGCCCTTCACGCCGCCATCGACGACCTCTTCCGCGGGAGGCGGCGCCCGATGAAAACGCCGCTCGACCGGGGTTTTTTCAGCCGCGATAACGCGAAGAAGTTTGCCAGGTTGAGCGGAAAGTCCCTGCGCAGCGGCATGGCGTCGCGCGTCATCGGGCCCTGGGACTGGATATTCTTGCCGGCCCTGCTGGCCGTCGCGGCGACCGTCATTCTTGGCACGCCGTTCCAGCCCTTCGGCTTCCAGTTGCCCGAGCCCGTCTGGCCCCTGGTCCTGGCTTTTGCCTGGCCGCTGATCCGTCCGTCCTACATCGCGCCTGTCGTGCTGGGCCTGCTCGGACTTTTCCTGGATTTCTACTGGTCGGCGCCGGGGGGCTTTTATACCCTGAACCTGATGCTTATTTACGGCGTGCTGATCCTGGCGCGCACCTATGTCGTCGGCCAGGACTGGCGCGTCGTCTTCGGCGCCTGGCTTGGCGCAGAACTCGCCTTCTTCTCTATCGGCGTCCTGTTCATGGCGCTCGACACCGGCTTCGTGGTCCGGCTGTGGGGTGTTTTCGAACAGATGGTCGCCACGACCGCTCTGTTTCCTGTCGTTTTGTACATGCTGGAAAAATTCGTCAACGCCGACGTCCGCTTCCAGTAGGGTCTTTCCATGGCCGAACCTTCGATCGTTTTTACCGATGTCAATGAGCGCCAGGGGGCGTTCCATCGCCGTGCCTTCATAATGGGGGGCGTGGTGGCCTTCGGCCTGTTTGCCCTGACCGGACGCCTTGCCAGCCTGCAGATCGTCCAGGGCAGCAAATATCAAAAGCTGTCCGCCGCCAACCAGTTCAATTTCCGCCTCATCGCGCCGCCGCGCGGCAATATTCTCGATCGCAACGGCAAGCTGATTGCCGGCAACAGGCCGTCCTTCCGCGTCATGATCGAGGCCAACGAAGTCAAGAACATCGACGAGACCCTGGACCAGCTGTCCTACATCCTGCCGCAAACCCTTATTTCGCGGCGCCGGATCCTGCGCGACATCAACCAGAACCAGCGTTCGGTTCCGACCATCGTTGCCCAGGACCTGTCGTGGGACGATTTCTCGCGCGTCAGCCTCTATGCCAATGACATCCCGGGCGTGGTGGCCGACATGGACTGGATGCGGGCCTACTATTACGGCGGCGCCTTCAGCCACGTCGTGGGCTACGTATCGAAGATTTCCGACAAGGACATGGCGCGCGAGCTGGCGCAGCCCGACGCCGACGCGGACCTGCTGCACCATCCATCCTTCCGTATCGGCAAGCAGGGGATCGAGAAGGCCTACGACAAGGACCTGCGCGGCGTCAAAGGCGGCCGCAAGGTCGAAGTCGATTCGCGCGGCCATGTGGTGCGCGAAGATCCCGCCGGCTCGATCGCGCCCAAGCCCGGCAAGGAAATCGTCCTGACGCTGGACGCCGACATCCAGCAGCGCGCCATCGATGTCTTCGGAACCGAGTCCGGCGCGGCCGTCATGATGAATGTCCATACCGGCGAAGTCCTGTGCATGACGTCGAGCCCGGGCTTCGACCCCAACCTGTTCGTGTCGGGCATCCCCAGCGATACCTACAAGCTGCTGCACGACTACGAGAAGAACCCTCTTCTCGACAAGGCGCTGACGGCGACCTTTCCGCCGGGCTCGACCTTCAAGACGATGGTGGCGCTCGCCGCGCTGGAAAACGGCTACGATCCGAACATCACCCACACCTGCAACGGTGTCTTTCCGTTCGGCAACCACGTCTTCAAGTGCGACCAGCACCACGGCACGATCAACCTGCACCAGGCGATCGTCACCTCCTGCGACGTCTATTTCTACCAGTGCGCCCTGTCCATGGGCGGTCCCGATCCCGTGGCCAGGGTGGCGACAAAGTTCGGCCTGGGCCAGATTTTCGATATCGGCATCGACGGGCAAAAGGCCGGTCTGGTCCCGACGCTCGACTGGAAGAAGAAATATTTCGAAAAGCGCAACCCCGCCAATATGCGGTGGTGGCCCGGTGAAACCCCGTCCTTCGGCATCGGCCAGGGCTATACCAACGTCAACGCCCTGCAGAACTGCGTGATGGTGTCGCGCATGGCCAACGGCAAGAAGGCCATCAACCCGATCCTCGTCAAATCGATCGACGGCGTCGACCAGGTGTCCAAGGTCGTGCCCGAGGACCTGCCGTTCAATCCCGAGCATATCGCCTTCGTGCATGCCGCCATGGCGGATGTGGTCAACAGCGGCACCGCCGCGGCGACCGCGAACCTCGGTCTGGGGCCGGTCAAGATGGCCGGAAAGACAGGCACCGCCCAGTCGATCGGCGCCGGCGGTGGCCGCACGGCCCACGGCGCCGTCGGCCAATGGGACCGGCGCGACCACGCCTGGTTCGTGGCGTTCGCACCCGCGGACGACCCGAAATACGGGATTGCCGTCATCGTCCAGCACGGCGGGTTTGGCGCCGCCGCCGCCGCCCCGAAGGCCCGTGAGATCATGCGCACGGCGCTGCTCAAGGACCCGGACATCCAGAAACGCATTGTCGGAGTCAATATCCTGGACGCCCCCCCGCCCATGGGCGACGCGACCTCGACCGATCCCGATACGGCCGCCGGCGACGCCACCACGCCCGCCGCGCCCCCAACGACCTGAGGCACTCGAATGGCCGAATCCGCCCTTACCCGTCCCGGACAACGCGAGCGCTACGACAGCAAGCTCACCCAGATCAACTGGGTTTTCGTCGGCCTGCTGGTCGCGCTCACCGGCATCGGCATCCTGATCCTGTACAGCGTCGGCGGCATGAACTGGCAGCCGTGGGCCTACAAGCAGCTTATTACCTTCGCCGCCTGCCTGATCCTGATGCTGGGCCTTTCCCTGCTCGATCTGCGCGGCTGGCTGTGGCTGGCGTATCCGGTGTACGGCATCTCGCTTCTGCTGCTGGTTGCCGTGGCCGTGCACGGTTCGGTCAGCCACGGTGCCCGGCGCTGGCTGGACATCGGGCCGATCCAGATCCAGCCTTCGGAATTCATGAAGCTGGCTATCGTGCTGGCGCTGGCGCGTTTCTACCACGACCGCGACGCCAAGGACGCCAACTTCAGTCTCTGGCTGATGATCCCGCTGGCCATGATCGGCGCGCCGGTGCTGCTGGTGCTCAAACAGCCGGACCTCGGCACGGCCGTTCTGATCGCCCTGACCGGCCTGACCGTCATGATCCTGGCGGGGCTCAACTGGCGAGTTATCGCCGCCGGGGCGGTCGCCATCATTCCGGCCGGCTGGGTCGCCTTCAAGTTCCTGATGCACGACTATCAGCGCAAGCGCATCCTGACCTTCCTCAATCCGGAAGGCGATCCGTCGGGTGACGGCTATCACATCCTGCAGTCCAAGATCGGCATCGGGTCGGGTGGGCTGCTCGGCAAGGGACTGGGCCTGGGCTCACAGTCGCAGCTCAACTTCCTGCCCGAAAAACACACCGACTTCATCATGGCGGCGGTATGCGAGGAACTGGGATTTATCGGCGGCTTTGCCGTCCTGTTCCTGTACGGCGCGATCATCCTGATGGCGCTGCGCATGGCGGCGGTGTCGCATTCGCACTTCGGCAAGCTGGCGGCCGCTGGCGCCACCGCGACCTTCGCGCTCTACGTGCTGATCAACGGCGCCATGGTGATGGGCGTATTCCCGGTCGTCGGCGTGCCCATGCCGCTGGTGTCGTTCGGCGGCTCGGCCATGCTGATGGTGATGACGGGTTTCGGGCTGGTGCTGGGCGTGCGCGTGCACCGATACCAGGAACTGCCCAAGAAGGACTCGTTCTTCTCGCGCTTGTTTGAATAGACGAAAGCCTTGAAATTGGCGATCTGGTGCGTCGCCTTCGCTTGCCTGTATTCAAATACAGGCGGCGCTCGGCTCCTGCCATCTCATCCAATTTGAAGGCTTTTCCGGTCCGAAGCCTGTGGTTTTACTTCGCCAGTAGCGTCAGGGCTTCGTCGGCGGCGGCGACCAGACCTTCCAGGATGCCCAGGTCGCTGGACGAGTGGCCGGCCTTTTTCACCAGGTTGAAGCGCGCTTCGGGCCAGGCCTTGTGCAGGTCCCACGCCGTGCGCATCGGCGTCACCACGTCGTAGCGGCCCTGGACGATCCAGGCCGGAATGTCGCGAAGCTTGCCGATATTGTCGAGCACCCAGGTGTCGCTTTCGAAGAAGCCGCGGTGCTTGAAATACCAGGACTCGATACGGGCAAAGGCCAGGGCGAATTCCGGATCGGAGAACTTGGTGCCGGCTTCCGACGGCCCCTCGATCGACAGGGTGTCGCCCTCCCAGCCGCTCCACGCCAGGGCGCAGGCGCGCTGCGCCGCCTTGTCCGGCCCATTCAGCCGCTTGATATAGGCGTTCAACAGGTCGCCGCGTTCCGCTTCGGGGATCGGCGCAATGAACTTTTCCCAGATGTCGGGATAGATATGGCTGGCGCCTTCCTGGTAGAACCAGTCGAGTTCCGACTGCCGCACCAGGAAGATGCCGCGCAGGATCAGGCCCAGCACCCGCTCGGTATGTGTCAGCGCGTAGGCCAGGGACAGGGTCGAGCCCCAGGACCCGCCGAACACCACCCACTGCTTGACGCCCAGCTTTTCGCGTAAGGATTCGATATCCGACACAAGGTGCCAGGTCGTGTTGTCTTCCAGCGAGATGTTTTCGGAGGCGTGGGGCGTCGACTTGCCGCAGCCGCGCTGGTCGAACAGGATGATGCGGTAACCGTCCGGATTGAAGTAGCAGCGCAGGTTGGGCGACACGCCGCCGCCGGGCCCGCCGTGCAGGACGACGACCGGCACGCCGGCCGGATTGCCGCACTGCTCATAATAGATGCGGTGCTTGCCGCCGACCGTCAGGTGGCCGCTGTCATAGGGCTCGATGTCGGGATAGAGGCCGCGTGGGGCAGGGGTGCGCGAGCGGGCGGAATAGGTGGAATTGGCGGAATCGATCATGATCTTCTGAAAGCAGGCTGGCCCGGTTAAGCCCCGCAAACCGGAACCCGATATGTCCCAAGCTTACGACGCAAACGGCACCGGCCACAACCCCCATGGGATCACAAGACGCTGTCAGCCCCACAATTCGGGGCTGGGCGGCGCCAGCATCGAACCGGTAATCTCCAGGCCGTGCTCGCGGTCGCGGGCCAGCAGGAGCGGCCCGTCGAGATCGACGAAGTCCGCCCCCTGCGCCACCAGCATGGCCGGAGCCATCGAGAGCGACGTCGCCACCATGCAGCCGACCATGATGCCCATGCCCTTGTCCTTCGCGGCCTGTTTCAGCGCCAGGGCCTCGGTCAGGCCGCCCGCCTTGTCGAGCTTGATGTTGACGTAGCTGTACAGGGCGGCGCAGTGCTCCAATTCGGCGCGCGTATGCAGGCTTTCGTCGGCGCACAGCGGCACCGGAGAGGCGTAGCCCTTCAGCTGTTCGTCGTCCCCAGCCTTCATCGGCTGCTCGATCAGCCTGACCCCCAGGCGCTTGAGGTCCGGTGCGATGCGGACGAAATCGTCGAAACCCAGGCCCTCATTGGCGTCGACGATCAGCCGGGCCTTCGGCGCCCCCTTCCGCACGGCTTCGACACGGTCGATGTCGTGCGCCCCGCCGATCTTGATCTTCAACAAGGGCCGCCGGGCATTGGCCTCAGCCTGCGCGCCCATGGCCTCCGGGCTGTCGAGGCTGATCGTATAGGCGGTCTTCAACGGATCGAGACGCCTGAGGCCCGCCGTCTTCCAGGCCGGGATACCGCTGCGCTTGGCGTTGAGGTCCCACAGGGCGCAATCGACGGCGTTACGCGCCGCGCCGGCCTTGAGCCGGGTTTGCAGCGCCTCAGCCGTCATGCCGGCCTCGATCTGCGTCCGCACGGCTTCGAGCTCGGCCATGGCGCTGCCAATGGTTTCGCCATAACGCGGATAGGGGACGCCTTCGCCGCGGCCCATGTGGGGGCCGTCTTCCAGTTCTACGTAAAGCACCTGGGCTTCGGTCTTGGACCCGCGGGCAATAGTGAAGCGTCCAGCGATCGGAAAAGTCTCGTCCCGCTGGATGAACCGCATGGCATTCAGATGAGATCAGCGATGGCGGCGTCAACCAGCAGGTAGGCGCGGCCCCGATCGTTGCTCAGCACTTCCTGCAGACCGCGCGCCACGTCCTTCGACATCAGCGCGATATTGATCTGCTGGTCGTAGGCATTGGTGAAGTCGTTGGCCTGCTGGCGCAGCACGGGGTCAGAGAGCAGGCGGCGGCTCAGGCGGCGGATGGCGGCGGGCGCCACGCGGCGGACCAGATTGCGCGCGCCTTCGTTATCTTCCGACATGATGGCGAGAATCGCTTCGTCTATGCGCGAACGGCTGAGGAGGGCGGCGGCGTCGACCCCCATGGCGCTGACCTCGCCGACCATCAGGTCGTCGAGATTGTCGAAATCGGCATCGGCCGGCGGCTGCGGCACGGGCGTCTGTGCCGGTTGCGGCGCTGCAGCAGCCGGTTGGCCGTTGCTGTCCATGCCGTTCAGCAGGTCGCGCCACGACCAGCCGGCCGATTCGCCGGCGCGGCTGCCCTGCGGCACAGGACGCTGGGCCGCAGGGGCGGCCGGGCGGCTTTCGGCACTGATCGGCGAGAGGCGCAGACGAGGCCGTTCGGCCGGCTGTTGCGTCTGGGGCACCGCTTGTGGCGTCGGGGGAACCGGACGCGGCATGGGCGGCGGGGCCGCCACGGCCGGTCGATTTATGCCTTCGTTGCCCGAAATGACACCCATCAGGCGCACGGCCTCGGTCAGCATGTCGTAGTTGCGGCGCACGCGTTCCTGGAAGGCCTGATCGACCGCTTCGGTCTCCAGCGCGGCCTTGCGCGCCGCGGCCGTCATGGCCGACAGGCCGTCCTCGACGGACTTGCGGATGTCGTGCAGGCGGTCCTGCGCCATCAGCGGCAACTGGTCGGCGCTGGCCGTCAGTTCGTTGAGCGCCTCGTTGACCTCGGCGATCGTCTGGCGCGTGTGGGCGAAGCTGGCGTCGAGCTTTTCGGCGGTCTGGTCGCCGGCCTCGATGATCAGGCCGGCCGAATCCTCGATCAGGCGGCGCGCCGCGTTGAAGCGCGCGTCGAAGACCTCGTCGGCCTTCTTGCTGGCTTCGAAAATGGTTTCGTTAAGGCGATCGACGCGTTGCTGCGCCACCTGCGCGGCCGTATCGGCGGCGCGTTTGGTCTCGGCGGCGGCGTTGATCAGCTGTTCCAGCGAACGCCGCGTCTCGGCGATAAGGTCGTCGCGGGCGTCCGCGGCCATGACCGAGATGTTCGACAGGGTGGCGTGGATGCGCGTTTCGAACGCGGTGCGTTCGTTTTCCGCCGCGGTCATCAGGCCGCGGAAGTTCTCCTGCGCCGACAGCACGATGTCGCGCAGCACGTCGACGCCGCGCGCCGAGGTCTCGCCAAGGTCGACGGTCGCCACGCGGGTGATGGCCAGGGCCTCGGTCAGCTGGGCGCGCTGGTTTTCGATGTGGACGGCGAAGTCCTCCTGGTCGGCGCGCAGCGACAGGGCTGCGGATACCAGGCCGGCGCGCTGCTGCGACAAGCCTTCCTCGACGACGCGGATCTGGTCGGCGACGCCTGAGCCGGCGGCCTCCAGGCGCTGGGTCTGGCGGTCGAGATCCTCGCTGATCCTGCGTGCGGTCGAAGACACGTCGGTCGCCGCGCTCATCATGTCGGACGAGCGCACGGCCAGGGTGGCCTCGGCTTCGCGCAGTTGCGTCTGGGCCAGGTCCGATGCGTCGGCGATCATCCGCGCCTGGCGGTCCACAGCCTCTATGATGCCGTTCGACTGTTCGCTGAGCTGAGCGCTCATCTGCTGCACGGCCAGGCGTTCATGCTCGATCGAGCGGGCGACGCTGTTGGTGGTGGCGCGGGCGATCTGGGCGGCGTCGTGAAGGCGGTCGGTTTCGGCCTTGAGACGTGCCGACAACTCGGCGATGTCGTTATGCGCCAGGCGGACGGCGCGGACGGCATGGTCGACCTGGCTACGCAGGGCGTCGACCAGTTCGTTGGTCTGCATGGCGGCGGACGCCGCCGGCGCCAGCATGGAATCGGCGAGCGCCGCGGCGCGCGCCGATTGCCGCGACAGGGCGGCGGCATTGCGCAGCGCGAAAGCCGAGGCGAAGATCAGGGCGGTCGGGAAAAGCGCCAGGAAGCCCAGCACGATGACGCGCACCGGGGCGGTGGCGAAGGCCGTCAGGTTGTTCTGCGCCGCCAGCACGAACGCCGTCATGCCGCAGGCCCACAGCAGGCTGACGAAGGTGACCGTGCCCCAGAACACGAAGGGCGATGCGCTCGTCGCCTTCAACACGCCTTCCGGCTCGACCTTGCGCGGCGCGATGTCGCGTTTGCCCGTCTTTTCCGGGGCGGACGCCGTCTTCTCCCAGCGGGCCGGAGGGGTCCCGTCGGGCGCCGGCGGCGGCAGGTCGCCGGACCCGGCGGCTTCGGAAATGAAGAACGCATCCTCGGGGCGTTCGAGGTCCGGCGTTGCGGGCGCTGGGTCAGGTTCGGGAGCGGCCGCGGATTCAGGCGTTTCCTCGACGACTTTTTCAGTCAACGGCGCCTCCAGCAGGTCGTCCGCGGCGGCGGCTTTCGTCACGTCTTCGCTTTCCGCTGTGTCCGACGAGGATTCAGGCACATCCACCGCAGCTCTGGACCGGATTCGCGACTTCGTCTCGGACAGGTTCAAAGGGGGGCGTCGTGTTCTCATATACGTGTCCTGCAGCCCCTTCGCAGCCGGCCGTGCGGCTGCAGGGAGCGAGTCCAAAAAAGCATCTGTCGGTCCCGCCGGAACGGGTTCTCCCATCAGGGGAAAGCTAGCCCCAACTTGTCATTTAGGCAAAGGATTTCGTCAAGAACGCCTTTTGCGGCCGGGGACGGACGCGGCATTGCCTGTCCTTGCACGGATCGAGGCGGATTATAGCGAGGTGTTGGCGTTGTGCCCGCCGGCGGCGCGGCCCTGGCGATCGCCATCGGCCGTCGATTCGCGCTGATTCGCCGTCGATGCCGAACTGTCGTCGGCGTGCGGCCGGCTGACCTCCTGGGGCGGCGATTCAGAGCGCGGCGCGGCAGACCCGCCGAAATGCAGCAGGGCGGCAGACATCAGGAACGCCACGATGGCGCTGATCATGTCAAAAAGGGTGGACATGCCGAAAAAGCTGGGTGGAATCGATCCAGGATGGTTAAGCTATGCGCCGGGTTGCTTGCGCCCGCAACAATCCATATCGCCCAGCGTGTATGTTGCTGCGACCTTGCGGCAATTTAGACACGCTGCGAATGCCTTCGGAGGGGTTTCATGTCCGACTATCCGCCGGCCGACAGCACGAGCGGCGTGATCGCATCCCGGTTGAGAGCGGCGGTTGCCGGGCGCGACCGGCCGGTGGTGTTCAGGGGGGCGGTCACCGACTGGCCGATCGTCGCCGCCGCTGGCCAGGGCACACCGGCCCTGGTCGCCTACCTCAAGGCGCGCGACAGCGGCCGGCCGGTCGAAACCTTCCGCCAGGCCCCCGACGGTGACGGCAAGTACTTCTACGACGGCGACATGGCGGGATTCAATTTCGCCCGCGCGGCCATTCCTTTGCCGGCCGTGCTCGATCGTCTGGGACGCCCCGGCTCGGAACCGATCTATGTCCAGTCCGCGCTTCTCAAGGACCATCTGCCGGGCGTTAAGGCCGAAAACCGGTTGCCGGGTGTCGAGGCCGAGCCGCGTATCTGGATCGGCAATCGTTCGAAGACCCAGATTCACTTCGATCTTTACGACAACCTGGCCTGCATGGTGGCGGGCCGGAAGCGTTTCGTGCTGTTCCCGCCCGACCAGGTCGGCAACCTCTATATGGGGCCGTTCGAAGCGACGGTGTCGGGTGTGCCCACGTCCATGGCAGACCTGGAAAACCCGGATTTCGAAAGGCACCCGCGTTTCGCGGAGGCGCTGAAACACGCCACCATCGCCGACCTCGAACCCGGCGATGTCCTCTATATACCGTACATGTGGTGGCACCACGTCGTATCGGACGGGACCTTGAACGCCCAGATCAATTTCTGGTGGGACGAAGGCGGGGCAGGCCTGAGCCAGCCTATCCACGCGCTCTTCCACGCCATGCTCAGCCTCCGCGATCTGCCGGCGCACTACAATACCGCATGGAAGACGATGTTCGATCACTTCGTCTTCGGCAGCGCCCGAGGGGAACACCTGCCCCCGCAAGTCCGCGGCCTGCAAGGCGACCTCAGCGACGAACAGCGCGCCGCGATCCGCAAACAAGTCGGCCGGAACCTTTCCGACGACTGAAGGTCAGAATACGGCGGCGGCCGAAGCCGCGCCCGGCGGAGGACCGTACCGGTTGGCGACCGGCTTGCCTGCCTGGCTCAGTTGAAAGCGCAGGAAGATGTTGAAGGCGACGGACGGAATGATCAGCACCCAGATCCAATCGATGCTGCCCAGCAGCCACTGCGGCATGCCTTCCCCCGTCAGGTCGGATATGGCAACAGCGCCGATAAAGCCGAGAACGGCGACCAGGATCACCGGGCTCAGCAGTAAAATCTTGCCCGACATGTTGCGGTCGTGGAGCCGGCGGACCATGACCTGGAAGAACCGGTAGCGATAGTAGGACAACAGGATGAATCCGACCAGCCATGCCGTGCCGCCCACCCAGGCGGGCACGGATTTGAAGCTGACGCCACCGGCGACGAACAGGACGATCGGGATGATACAGAAGGCGAAATGGCGCCAGCGCGCCTTGTTGTATTCCGCCACGCCGATGCGGCCGTGGCTGTTCCATGACAGATCGATCATTGTCATCCCCCCCAAAACAGGGAAGACTATAACCGATCTCGCCGTTCTGTAAACCTATCCCCGATGCCGTTCGCGTAAGGTTTCGAGCACGGCATCGAGCGAGGTCTCGCGGGCCATCAGCAGCACGGTCAGATGATAGAGCAGGTCGGCGGCTTCGTTATGCAGTTCGTCGAGATCGCCGGCACGGCCGGCCAGCGCTGTTTCCAGGCCTTCTTCGCCGACCTTCTGCGCGATCTTGGCGATGCCCTTGTGCATCAGGCGGGCGGTGTAGCTGTCGGCCGGATCGGCCTTGGCGCGATCGGCGACGACATTGGCGAGCTCTCCCAGGAAGCCGATGCCCGGCGCGTCCTCGTGGCCGAAGCAGGAGGTCGTCTTGGTGTGGCAGGTCGGACCGGCCGGACGGGCATAGACCAGCAGGGCGTCTTCGTCGCAATCTGTCAGGATGCGATCGAGCCTAAGCGAATCGCCCGACGTCTCGCCCTTGGTCCACAAACGGCCTTTCGAACGCGAAAAAAAGGTCACCAGACCGCTGTCGAGCGTCCTGGTCAGGGCCTCGGCGTTCATATAGCCGAGCATCAGCACCTGCAGCGTGTCGGCGTGCTGCACGATGGCCGGCACGAGACCGCCGTCCTTGTTGAAGTCGATCCGCGCCACGTCGTTGAGCGTAAGCGGGTTCGGGATGTGGTGCGCTTCGGGCATGGTCGTGTGCCTTGTGAAAGACCCCTCCACCGCTTCCTTGCGCGGCAAGCGCAATTCGCTTGCTTCGCTCACCCCCTCCCCACGCTGTGCGTAGGGAGGAGATGTCTTCTCCTCTCCATCTTTGATGGGGAAGGGGACCGCGAAGCGGTGGAGGGGTATCTTGCTATAATCGGATCGAAATTCCGTCGGCCTTGAGCTGCTGCTTGAGGTCGGGGATGGCGATGATCTTCTTGTGGAATACACTGGCGGCCAGTGCGCCGGAAACGTCTGCCTCGACGAAGGCGTCGCGGAAGTGTTCGGGCGCACCCGCGCCGCCGGACGCGACGAGCGGGATGTGCAAAAGGTCGCGCACAAGCTTGAGCTGCTTGAGGTCGTAGCCCTTGCGCACGCCGTCCTGGTTCATGCAGTTGAGCACGATTTCACCCGCGCCGCGCTTTTGCGCTTCGACCACCCAGTCGAGCGTGCGACGGCCGGCCTGGCGGATCTTGTCGGGATCGCCGGAATACTGATGGACGTAGTAGTCGTTGTCCATCTCGCGCGAGTCGATACCCACCACGACGCACTGCGAGCCGGCCATCTCCGCCAGTTCGTCGATCAGGTCCGGGCGTTCCAGCGCGGGAGAATTGATCGACACCTTGTCGGCGCCGGAATCGAGGCAGCGCACTGCCTGTTCGGCCGTCCGCAGGCCACCGGCGACGCAGAAGGGGATGTCGAGCGCGCGCGCGATGTCGCGCACCCAGTTGTAGTCGACCGTGCGGCCTTCCGACGAAGCCGTAATGTCGTACAGCACAAGCTCGTCGGCGCCTTCGTCGCGGTAGCGCAGCGCCAGGTCCACGGCGTCGCCCAGAACTTCGTGGCCTACGAACTGCACGCCTTTGACGACCTTGCCGTCCTTGACGTCGAGGCAGGGGATGATGCGTCTAGCCAACATTAATCGCGGCTTTCAAATCGATAAGTCCTTCGTAGATCGCCTTGCCGACGATGGCCCCGTGCACGCCCAGCGCCTTGAGATCGTAAAGATCTTCGACCGAACGCACGCCGCCGGATGCCTGAATCTCCAGGTCCGGGCGCTTACGGCGCAGGGCCTGCATCAGCTCCATGTTCGGCCCCATCAGCATCCCGTCGCGCGACACGTCGGTGACCAGGATACGCTGTGCGGTGCCTGCCGGATAGTAGTCGAGCACATCCCACAGCGAGATGCCCGAACCTTCGACCCAGCCGTGGAGGGCCGCGTCGAAATCGCCGTCCCTGGTCGGAATGACGTCGAGCGCCAGCGTGATGCGGTCCTTGCCGAAGTCCTTCAGCCAGCCGCGCACCTCCTCCGGGTTTTTCACCGCCGCCGAGCCGACGACGACGGCCGAGACACCGGCGTCGAGCAGGGTCTGGACGTGCTCGCGTGAGCGCACGCCGCCGCCTGTCTGGATTTTCGCTCTGGACGCCGCGGCCAGGCGGCCGATCAGTTCGTGCTGCTGTGGCGAGCCGGCCTTGGCGCCGTCGAGATCGACGATGTGCACCCATTCGGCATGCTCTTCGTTGAACAGGTTGAGGCGCTTGAACGGATCGGAATCGTAGCGCGTTACGGCGTCGAAACGGCCCTGCGCCAGGCGAACGCATTCGCCGTTGATCAGGTCTATGGCGGGGTACAGGATCATATCAAAGCTCTACGAAATTCTTCAGGATCTGCGCGCCGGCGGCGCTCGATCGCTCGGGGTGGAACTGGCAGCCCCAGACATTGTCCTTACGCACCATGGCGGCGAAAGGGTGGCCATAGGTGGCGGTGGTCAAGGTATATTTGTTCGCCGGGCACACATAGGAGTGGACGAAATAGGCGAAGTCGCCGTCCTTCAGGCCTGCGTTCAGCGGGTCTTGCGTTTTGATTTCCAGCTGGTTCCAGCCCATGTGCGGCACGACCAGTTCGCGGCTGGCCTCGATCCGCGTCACCTCGCCGGGGATCAGGCCCAGGCATTCGACATCGCCCTCGGTCGAGCGGTCGAACAGCAGTTGCTGGCCGAGGCAGACGCCCATCAAGGGCACGTCAAGCCCCCGGATGATGTCGTAAAGACCCAGTTCGTGGATGCGGCTCATGGCGAAGCCGGCGGCGCCGACGCCCGGCAGGATGACCTTCCTGGCGCCCTTGATCTCGGCCTGGTCGGACGACAGTTTCGCCTCGGCGCCCAGACGGTCGAGCGCGAACAGCACCGACGCCGTGTTGGCGCACCCAAGTTCTATAACAGTAATCATGTGCTAACGCTTCGCTCCTTGAGCACGACGGTAATCACGCGAGCATTCCTTTGGTAGACGGCAGGGCGTCGCCTTCGATACGCGTCGCCTGGCGCAGCGCCCGGCCCAGCGCCTTGAAGCAGGCCTCGGTCTTGTGGTGGTCGTTGCCGCCCTCGACCTCGACATGGATCGATGCGCCCAACGTCTCCGACAGCGAGCGGAAGGCGTGCGCCGTCATCTCGGTCTGGTAGTCGCCGATATGCGTCGTTTCGAACGTGCCTTTGAAGACGCAGAAGGGGCGGCCGCCGAGATCGATCGACACCTTGGCCTCGGTCTCGTCCATCGGCAGCACGAAGCCGAAGCGCGCCATACCGACGCGGTCGCCCAGCGCGATCTTCAGCGCCTGACCGAAGGCCAGCATGCAGTCCTCGACCGTGTGGTGGCCGTCGATGTGCAGGTCGCCTTCGCAGGCCAGTTGCAGCGAAAAACCGCCGTGGGTCGCCACCTGGTCCAGCATGTGATCGAAGAAGCCGATGCCGGTATTGACCTTGACCGGCTTGGGATCGTCGAGATTGACCAGGACCGAGATGCGCGTCTCCTTGGTGTCGCGCAGGATTTCGCCGGTGCGCGGCGCCTTTTCGGTCGCCGGAACGTCCAGCGCCTTGAGGATGCGGTTGTTGGTCGCCGCGTCACCCAGCGCCAGCAGCAGGCCGTTGGGCGTATTCTGCGCCGACAGGCCCATCTTCTTCAACGCCGTCTGGGTCTTGAGCAGATTGACCGGGCGCAGCAGCATGAAGGGGCCGTCGTTGAGATCGAAGCCTTCGAGTTGCGCGGAACGCGACAGGGCCGCGCGCACGCGCGCCTGCTCGGCCCGGATCAGGTCTATGCGCGCCTGGACGCTCAAGGCCCGCGACGGCGACAGTGACGCTTCGGCGGCGCGGACCGACGGCGTTGGGATAGGGTGCGGCTCGCAGTATTTCAGCAGGCCCTGCAACGTCTTGGTGTTGGCGATCAATGCACCGACGCGCGCGCCGGCCATGCCGAACAGGTAGGACAGGCTCTTCAGCACCACGACGTTAGGCTCGGCGACGGCCAGTTCGACCAGCGAAGCGGCGGTCGACGCATCGAAATAGCTTTCGTCGATCACCAGGATCGAGGGGAAGATTTCGACGGCCAGCGTTCGCGCCGCGACGAGGTCGAGCGCCTTGCCGTCGCGCTGGCTGGGATTGTGCGTCAGGTAGAAGCCGCCGCCCTTCGAAATCGGACCCGACTGGGGCGGCTGGCGTACGGTCAGGTTATAGACGGCGCACAGGTCTTCCAGATAGTGATCCGCGCCCGCCCAGACGAATTCGTGGCCGTGGACACGCAGGCGCCGCATCAGGACTTCCATGGCGTGCGACGCGCCGCGCGTCACCATCAGCTGATGCGCCTCGACGCCGTAGAATTCGGCCATGCGCTCACGCAACGGCTCGAGCGACGGCGGCAGAGATTCCAGGCCCGCGCCGCTGGCGTTCAGGGATGTGAAGGGCGAATTGAACATCGGTTATACGATCTTTTTTGTGTAAAACGTTTGTTTAAACTTCGAGACGGAAATCCGCGGCCAGGGCGTGGGCTTCGAGGCCCTCCAGGCGCGCCAGCCGGGCGGCGGCGGGCGCGATTGTGGCCGCGCCGGCCTTTGTGGCGCGCTGAACGACAAAGCTGGTGAGGAAGGAGCGCACGGTGATGCCGTCCCACGCCTTGGCGGCGCCGTCGGTCGGCAGGACGTGGCTGGGACCGGCCGCATAGTCGCCGAAGGTTTCGGCGGCGTAGGTCCCGGCGAAGATGGTGCCGGCGGCGGTCAGGTGCGGGATGATGCCGTCGATGTCCACGACCTGGATCGCCAGGTGTTCGGGGCCATAGAGGTTCGACACCTCGGCGGCTTCGGCGATCGAGGACACCACGAACAGGCGCGCCTGGTCGAGCGAAGCCCTGGCGATAGCGGCGCGCGGCAGGCGTTCGACCTGAACGCGGACTTCGGCGGCGATCTTTTCGGCTATGTCGCGCGACAGGGCGACCAGGATGACCTGGGCGTCGGCGTCGTGCTCGGCCTGGCTGAGCAGATCGGCCGCGACCAGCTTTGCGTTGGCCGTGTCGTCGGCGATGACCAGCAGTTCCGACGGCCCGGCCGGCATGTCGATGGCCAGGCCGGACACGCGCTCGGTGGCGTAACGCTTGGCCTCGGCGACGTACTTGTTGCCCGGGCCGAAAATCTTGTCGGCGGCCGGAATGCCTTCGAGCACGCCCAGCGCCAGGGCGGCAATGCCGTGCGCCCCGCCGACGCGCCATACGGTGTCGAGGCCCGAGGCAGCGCCTGCGGCGATCATCATCGGGTGGATGGAGCCGTCCGTGGCCGGCGGCGTGATGCAGACGCGGTTCTTCACGCCCGCGACAAGGGCCGGCACCGCCGTCATGATCAGGGTCGAGAACAGCGGCGCCGTGCCGCCCGGGGCATAGAGGCCTGCCGTGGTCAGCGGACGATAGACGCGCTGCAGGCTCAGGCCCGGCTTGGGCGCGATGACGGGGCCGTCACCCGGCAATTCGGCGGCCTGGAAAGCGCGGACGTTTTCGACCGCCAGTTCCATGGCGGACAGGTCGTCCGCGGTCAGCTGCGCGCGCGCGGCGTCGACCGTCGCGGCGTTGAGGCGCACCGCGTCGGGCGCGTGGCCGTCGAGCCTGACCGCCCAGTCGCTCAGGGCTTCGAAGCCACGAGCTTCGATATCGTCGAAGATGGTCTTGACGCGCGCGGCGACCGCCGGATCGCGGCGGTTTTCCGGCCGGCGCAGCGCCGCCGTGCGTTCGGCTGTGCTTAAGTCTTTCCAGACGAAGGTTTTCATCGGTGTGTCTACCCCATCTCTCCTCCCCATAATTGATGGGGAGGGGGACCACGAAGTCGTGGAGGGGTCCTTTCCTACTTCATCATCTTTTCGATCGGCAGCACCAGAATGGCCGAGGCGCCGGCGGCTTTCAGCTTGTCGAGCGTTTCCCAGAAGACGTTTTCCTGGCAGACGGCGTGGACGGCGACGGTGTCGTCGCGGCCGGCCAGTTGCATGATGGTCGGTGCGTCGGCGCCGGGGATCAGCTCGATGATTTCATCCAGGTGCGCCTTGGGGGCATTCAGCATGACATATTTGGCGCCCGTCGAGGCGACGACGCCGTCGAAGCGGCGCACGACGATGTCGTAGAGGTGGGCCAACTCGGCGGGCGGGGCGTGCGGCGCCTTGATCAGAACGGCCTCGGACTTGAGCACCAGGTCGGTGGCGCGCATGCCGTTGGCCTCCAGCGTGGCCCCGGTCGACACCAGGTCGCAGATGGCGTGAGCGATCTTCATGCGCGGGGCGACTTCGACGGCGCCGCGCATCTCGATGATTTCGGCCTTGACGCCCTTGTCCTTCAACCAGCGCGCCAGGATGTTGGGATACGAGGTTGCGATACGCTTGCCGTCCAGGCTTTGCGGCCCGTCATAGGCGACGTCGTTCGGCACGGCGATCTTCAGCGTGCAGCCGCCGAAACCCAGGCGCATGACGATCATGCTTTCGATATCGGCGTCGGGAAAGTGTTCCTGCAAGACGTTCAAGCCGACGATACCCAGTTCGGCGACATTGTCGGCGACGAAGGTCGGGATGTCGTCGTCGCGCACGCGCAGCAGGTCGATGGGCTGGTTTTCGATGCGATACAGAAGGTCGTTGATGCCCTTCATGACGCGCAGGCCCGCGCCGGAAATCAGCTCCAGCGAACGGTCGGCCAGACGGCCCGACTTCTGGACGGCGATACGCAAACGGGGTTCGGTCATTGGGAATCTTTCAGTTTATCCAGGACAACCCGGTAGCCTTGATGCGGCATCTCGCGCAGGAACCGCGCCACCCGCGTCACCGTCGTCGTCGAGGCGCCGGTGCGGGTGGCGATGTCGCGATAGCTGAGTTGCCCCTCGTCGAGCAGGCGCGCCACCTTGAAGCGCTCGGCAAAAGCGCGGAGCTCGGCGGGTGTGCACAGGTCGTTGAGGAAGGCCTTGACCTCTGCGGCGCTGTCCAGCGACAGCAGGGCGCGCACAAGCACGTCCTGGTCGTCGGCAAGATCCTGAGGAGAAGGCTGCATCTGTGTTACCGTGTTAATGTGTTAGCGTGCTGATACAGTAACACATGTGGCGATGCAAGCCGGGAAAGCAAGGTCGGGCGATAAAATATCGCCGTCAGATCTCGATCAGGACGTCGGGCAGTTCGTTGGGATTGTCGGCATCGGGCGGGAAGTGCTGGGCCAGGGCGACGCCGCAGGCGGCGACGGCTTCGACGAAACCGGTGGTCAGGTCGCCGCCCTTGATGTTCTTCAGCAGCACGTTGACCGTGTTGTTCCACGTCGATTTGTCGACCTTGGTGAAGATGCCTTCGTCGGCGATGACCTCGACGAAGCGTTCTTCCAGCGCACAGAAGATCATCACCCCGGTGTGCCCCCGGGTCAGGTGCAGGCCGCGGGCGTAGAACTGCTCCATGGCTTTTTCGTGCGCCTTCTTGCGGCGCGTGGCTTTGGGCGTAAGCGCCAGTTTCAGGCCGGTGAAATTGACAACCGCGTACACCAGCGCGAAGACCAGGATTTGCAGGGCCGCATAGGCCAGCAGGATTTCCCATGCAGGGAAATCGCCGGCGACGCCGATCCCGTTCCACCCAAGCACGGCGTTGAGGGCCGGCGCCAGCCATTGATGTGGCAGGAAGCCGAGCGCACCCAGGACCAGCGGCAGAATCAAAGCAGAAGCCGCCGCCCAGCCAAGCGGGGTTTCGCCGTAGTCGAGCGCCTTGCCCTTGACGACGCAGGTGATTTCGCCCGAAGTGGCCGTTTCGGCCTGGGCGATGGCCGCGTTGATGCGGCTATGGTCGATTTTCAAGGCCATCTTACCAGCTCCCAATCCTACCAGCTTCCCGAACTGCCGCCGCCGCCGAACGATCCGCCGCCGCCGCTGAAACCGCCGCCGCCGCCCCAGTCGCCACCACCACCACCACCCCAGCCACGGCCGCCACCGCCCAGGATGTTGCCGAGAATGAACCAGGGCAGCCAGCCGCGCGAGAACAGCAGGAAGACGACGATGATCAGGATGATAACGCCGATCGGCAGGCCGCGTTCGTGGCTCACCGGCTGTTGTTCCGCTGCCTGCGCCTTCTGGATCGCTACGCCGCGGTCCAGCGCCAATTGCTGGATGACGGCGTCGGTGCCGGCTTCGACCCCGCCGTCATAGTCGCCGGCCTTGAATTTCGGCAGGATGTCCTCGCGGATGATCAGCGACGACATGGCGTCGGTCATGACGGGCTCAAGCCCGTAGCCGACCTCGATGCGCACCTTGCGCTCGTTCGGCGCGACCAGCAGGATCAGGCCATTATCCTTGTAGGTCTGGCCGTTCGGCGCCTTGACATCGCCTTTGTGGCCGATGCCCCAGTGGCGGCCGAGCTGGTAGCCGTAGTCCTCGATCTCGCGGCCCTGCAGGCTGTCGACCGTGACGACGACCACCTGGTCGCTGGTTGCGTCCTCGACGCCCTTGAGCTTTTGCTCGAGGTCCTGTTCGGTCTGCGCCGACAGGATGTTGGCCTGGTCGACGACCCGGTGCCCGTTGAGGTCGGGAAACTTCAGGTCGTCGGCACGGACGGACGGCGCAATCGCCAGCAAAAGCACCATGGCCGCAGCCAGAAGCGACTGCAGCCCGGCGATATGCCGGCCAACCATTTTCGGGGACATGGGCTCAGGCCTTGTCAAAAGGGCTTACTTCGAGGCGTTCGACGCACCGATGTCCGAGAAATCGACCGTCGGCGCATTGGCGTCGGCGGCGGGCGCCGTGAAATAGGCCATGGGCTTGGAGCTGCCATACATGGTCTTGGCCCAGACGATGGTCGGGAAGGTGCGCAAGCTGGTGTTATAGTCCTGGGCCGCGTCGTTATAGTCCTTGCGGGCGATGGCGATGCGATTTTCCGTGCCTTCCAGCTGGTCCTGCAGGGTCTGGAAGTTGGCATTGGTCTTCAGGTCCGGATAGCGTTCCTGGATGACCATCAGGCGGCCGAGCGCCGAGGACAGGCCGTCCTGGGCCTGCTGGAACTGGCGGAATTTCGATTCGTCGGTCAAGGTCGAGGCATCGACATTGACCGAGGTCGCCTTGGCGCGGGCTTCGATGACGGCCGTCAGGGTCGTGCGTTCCTGGGCGGCGGCGCCCTTCACGGTCGCGACCAGTTGCGGCACCAGATCGGCGCGGCGCTTGTATTCGTTTTCCACCTGAGACCACTTGGCCTTGGCGTTTTCTTCCTTGGTCGGGATGGTGTTGATGCCGCAGCCGGATAGGCTGGCGGCCATGGCCACCGTCAGCACGACGCCGGCAACCGGACGAACAACGCGTTTCGAGATCATGGGGAGCTCCTCTGTGGTCCCTGAATTCCATCCAAGACAGAGGCAGCGTATCGACGCCCATCCCCCTGCCGTACCCAATGTGGGGACGTCATAAACCATTTTGAAGGGGGCGTCACGTCTTCAGCTTGCGCGTCTGGTCGCGCAATACGTCCGTCGTCGCGGCGATATAGCCCAGGATCAGCCTCCGTTCCTCGGCCGTATACCGGCCGAGCAATGCGTCCATGGCGGCGGTCAGCGAGGCAAAGATCGGGCCCTGGGTTTCGCGGATCTTGTCGACCTGCAAGGCGTGGATCAGCACGCTGCGCCGGTCGTCGGGGTTGGGGGCGCGGCGGGCATAGCCCTGCTTTTCAAGGCGGTCGACGATGCCGGTGATGGCGCCGGTGGTCAGGCCCGTGGCATTGGCCAGCTGGCCGGCGGTCACGACGCCCATTTCCGCCAGGACGCCCAGAGTCTTGCGCTCGGCCGCGGTGATGCCCAAGGCGCGCGCGGCGGCCTCATGGAAATTGATGACGGCGGTCGCGAGATCGCGGTGCAGGCGATGCGGATCGTCCAGAACGGCGGGTGCGGTATCGATGCTTGAATTTATCTTAGACATAAGATAGTTATATCTAAGATTTATAGAAATGGAAGGGCGCGGCGATGCCTGCGGCTGTCGAAAACCGGAAAAAATCGTGGTTCCACCGGGCCCTGCCCGCCCTGACCCTGATGATCATGGCGCCGCTGATCGCCGAGGTGCTGCCGGGGGCGACCCGGATCAGCTCGATCTTCGTCTTCCCGATCGAAATCGTGATCTGGGGCGGCGGGGCGGTCATGGCGCGGTATTTCGTGCGCCGCTTGCGCCTGGGCTGGGGCAATCTTCTATTGCTGGCGCTCGCCCTGGCCGTGGCGGAAGAGTGCCTTATCCAGCAGACGTCGTTCGCGCCCCTGGTCATCAAGCTCAAGGGTGTCGAATACGGCCGCGAATGGGGCTTCAACTACGTCTATTTCGTCTGGGCCATGCTGTATGAAGCCCTGTTCGTGGTGCTGGTGCCCGTCGGCCTGACGGAACTGATCTTCCGCGACCGCAAGAACCAGCCCTGGCTGAGCGGCTGGGGGATCGGCACCATCTGCGTCCTGTTTATCCCGGCTTGCCGCGCCGCCTGGTTCGGCTGGACGCAGATCGCAAGGACCCAGGTCTTCCATATGCCGGCCTATACCCTGCCGCTGCCACTGGCCGGAGCGGGGGCTGCCGCCGTCGCCGTCCTGGTGTTTGCCGCCCTTGGGCCGGCGCGCCGGCTATTGGCGGCGCCGGCCAGGCCGCTGACCCCGCCGCATCCGCTGGTGCTGTTCGGCCTGGGTGTGCTGGTGTCGGTGGCGGTTTTCGGCATAGAGATCGTTGCCTTCGGAATTGCGCCGCAGGTGCCGACGGCGGCGCCGGTCGCCGCTGGCATAGGTCTGGCGTTCGCCATCGCGGCGACAGCGCCGCGGTTCATGGCCGATGCCCGTTGGAGCGCCGCGCATGATGTCGGCGCGCTTTACGGCGCGACGCTCGGCAATTTCGCCGTCATGTTCCTCGCCTTCCAGGGCGCCGCGCCGCTCGACCTTTACGGCAAGATCGTCCTCGACGCGGCCGCCGTCCTGCTGATGGTGTGGCTGATGCTGGCGCGGGGCGGGCGAAAGGCGTAAACACGGGTCTATGCCGCTGCTGTCCCGCCTGAAATCCACGCTTCTGACCTGGCCGAAGGCCGGCGAATGGGCTATTTCGCTGGCAATCTTCTGCGGAGCGGCGGTTATGATTGTGGCCGTCGCCCTTGTGTCCGGGCTGATTCACTGGCAGCCCCGGCTCGACACCTGGCCCGCGCGCTTAAGCGTTTTCGCGGTGCCCGCCTTTGCCGAGGAACTGGTCTTCCGCGGGCTGCTGGTCCCCGGACGCGGCGAAAGCCGTCATGCCGTCCGCTGGATCGCGTTCGGCGCCCTGGCCTTCGTCCTGTGGCACGTGATCGAAGCCGCCACCATCCTGCCGGGGGCGGGATTATTCCTGCATCCGGCGTTTCTGGCATGCGCGGGCCTGCTGGGCCTGGCCTGCGCCGTCGCCCGCTATCGCACCGGCAGCCTGTGGCCGGCCGTGCTGTTCCATGGCGTCGTGGTGTTCGCCTGGCAGGTGCTTTTCGGTGGGCCGACGGTGCAGGAACTGCTGCGTTAATTCCGCAGGTCCTTGTTCATGACATAGTCGGTGAAGCCGTAATTGCCGAGTTCGATCGGGATTTCACGGTCGACCGTGAAGCCGCGGCGCAGGCAGAAATCCACCGCCATGTCCTGGTCCTTGTGGACGCAGACCGACATGGCTTGCGCGGGCGAGAAATAGTCCTGGACCGCCTGGATCAAGGCCTTGCCGAGGCCGAAGCCGCGATAGTCCTGCAGGACATAGAGCTTGGTGATCCACACGCGCGACCCTTCAAGGTGCGCGGAGGCGAAACCGACGTCGCGATGACCGACGCGCACGACCCAGTAGATGTGGCCCTTCTGGATCATGTCGGCTTCGAGCGTATCGAGGTCGAACAGGGCGGCAAGCATTTCGTCGATATGGTCGGGAGCTATCATGTGACGATAGCATTTGGGCCAGATCTGGAGGGCCAGATCGCGGACGATTTCGAGTTCGGCCAGGCTGATCGCTCGGGTACGGGGCGCATAGGGCATTTTTGTCTCCCATTATCTACACGGGCAGTACGGGCAGGTCAGGATGTCGCTTTGGGGACGTCTCAACTCCAGGGTTCGATGAGGCGGGCATTCTTGCGGCCGCCTGCCGCGTTAACCGTTCGTTAGGCGCGGTTTAACGAGGCCTTAATTTTGTATCATAGAAAAATTGCGCCTGACAGGCGAGAATGATGCAGTAACACGAATGTTTACTGGCAGGATATGTACCCGACACAAGACTCGACCAAACCTTTATTTGGCTTCGGGTCGGAAAATTTAAGTAAAGTAAAAAATTTAATCCCGTTAGCGCTCACATTATAAAGCCGCTATAAAGATGTGAGCGCCTGCGAAAGGACAGGCGCCTACATATCGCGCTGCATCATGTAATCGGTGAAGTCATACGGTCCCATGGTGACCGGAACCTCGGCGGCGATGGTAAAACCGGAACGCAGATAGTAATCGATAGCGGGTTTATTATCGCGATTGACATAGAGCACCAGTTGGCGCGCACCGTCTCCGAAATGGCCGAGCGCGGCCTCGATCAGGCCCTTGCCGATACCGTGCCCGCGATGGTCGTCACGGACGTACAGCTTCTTGAGCCACAGGCGCTCGCCGTCACGATAGGCGGACGCATAGCCGACATCGCGATCATTGAAGCGGGCCACCCAGAAAACGTGGCCATCTTCCAGCATTTCCTTTTCCAGCGCATCGGTTGCGTAGAGTACGGCCAGCATGGCATCGACACGATCGGGACCGATAATGTTGCGATAACAGCCGGGCCAGATGGCAAGCGCCAGTTCGCGGACGACTTCGAGTTCGTCCGCGCCTATTCTGCGAATAACGCCCTTTCGTCCGTTGCTCTGGAAAGCCATGTTTGCCGCCCCGTCTTGTCTTGTTCTGACAATATTGGCGACAAAACATCTTTTTTCAAATTCTATTTCCTGGTCTTCAGGCCGACCACGCGGCCGGGCTGGCCCGCGGCATCGAGATAGGTCTCGCCGTCGGCGCTCTGCGTTTCCAGGACGGTGGTGAAGCCGTTGGCTGCGGGATCGGAGCGCACCACGGCCGAGGTCGAGGGCGTCGCGGCGGGGCCGCCCGGCAGGGCCTCATGCAAAACGCGGCCGACAAGGCTGCCCCTGGGCGCCAACTGGAAGCCCAGGATGTGCGCCAGGGTCGGTGTGATATCGGCATTGGAAACCGGCGAGGAGTCGGCAAAGCCGGCCTTGAAGTCCGGGCCGATGGCGGCCATGAAGTTACGCGTATTGGCGCGGGTCAGCGCACCGTGGCTGCCCTGGCCCTGCTGCAGACTGGCGTCGGCGGTCAGGATCGAGCAGACTTCCGGGTTCTGCCATTTTTTGACGCAGGACGGCAGGGCGTAGTCGGCGAACGAGATATAGATGGCGGGCTTCGGCGTCCTGGCCGTGCCGCTGAGCCGCGCGTCCTTGAGCGTCAGGGCGCCCTTGACCGGACCCAGGCTTTCGTCGGCGAAGAGCGCGCCCGTATAGTCTTCCCTGGACAGGGCCGCGACGATCTTCGGCGCCAGGTCCTTCGCCTTGGCGGGATTCAGGTACAGGATATCCGAGCCGCCGCCGACCACGACGATGATGTCGGGGTTTTGCGGGTCGGCGCCGATCAGCGACACGCCGCCCGGATGGAAGCGTTTGCCGAGCGGCTGGCCGTAGGCGTCGTTGAGCGGCAGGTTCAGGGCGTGCGCCAGGTCGAGTGCGACGAAGCCCGCCGGCAGGAAGCCCTTTACCGTGTCGTCGGGGAAGCTCAGCGTAGCGGCATAGGACGTCTTCGACTGGCGGCTGATGGTCGAGAAGCCATGGTCGGCGGTGACGAAGATGTCGGTATTGTCGTAGAGGCCCTGCGCCTTCAGGGCGTCGATCAGGGCCTGGAGGTTGTCGGACGCGTTGCGTACGGCGGCCAGCGAGGTCGGTCCGTTGATGCCGGGCGAAAGCGTGTTCAGGCTGTCGCCATTATTGTGCTGGGTGCCGTCCGGGTCGCGCGACCAGTAGACGATGGCAAAGGGCTGGCCGGACTTCGCGAAGCGGGGCAGCACGACCTTGGTCGTCACATCGACGAACCATTGTTGCTGGTAGGTATTGGCCACGATGACGCCGGGCATGTTGTAGGCGCCGGGCGACCCGTTGAGGCCGCGGTCGCGCGCCATGGTGTCGACGCCCGCATCCTTCATCGCCTGGACGACGTCGGCCGGCAGGGGGACGCTGCCGCTGCCGGCATATTTGCCGTAGCCCGTCGCGTCGTCGAAGACCAGCGTGCCCTTGCCGTCGGCGGCGGCGATGTCCTGGATGAGGACCGGGCCTTCCTTCCCGATGGCCGCCGTCTGGTAGCCGTGGTCGCGGGCCAGCTTCAACAGGCTGTCTTCGTTGAGGTAGTTGCCGCCGAGGCGTCCGTTGACCTCTTCCAGGACGATGTCGTCCTCCATGTCGCCGACGACGCTGCCATTGGCCTTGAGCGCCTGGGGCCCCCAATACATGTTGTTGGCGTATTCGCCGGTGTCGCCGGGCGCATGGCCCGTGGCGATGACGGAGGCGTTGACCGTGGTCACGGTCGGGTAGACCGAATGCGAATTGCGGAAGTCCACACCCTTTTGCTGAATCTCATAGAGGGTCGGCGCCGTGTCTTTGTTGACGATTCCGTAGCGCAGGCCGTCGGCGACGAAGACGACGATGTTGCGCGGTTTCTGCGCCGCCGGATCGGCGTGCACGGACGAGGCGGCGAGAAGGCTGGAGGCCAGCAGGGCGGCTTTGAGGGCGGAACGGAGCATCGGGGACCTGACGCGAAGAGGGGAAGGAGTGCGTTGGGGGACTAGCAGGCCTCCATGACGCTTGTGTTACAGCCGCGGCCTGCGGTGGGCCTCATGTTTGCACATTGTCAACCAAGCCCCGGGCGGGGCGTATCGTCTTGATACGCTTTTCGCATTCCGGGGGTGGTGGGATGTCATGTTTGAATTCGGGCGTGAACTGCGGCGCATCTTCGGTAACTCCGGACGGATCGATACCGATCCCAGCCTGTACGAACTGCTGAACCTGAAGCTGCTGATCGGGCAGGGGCGTCATCTCGACGTCGAGGCCGGCCGCGTCTCGACCAAGAACCGTTTCACACCCTATATCGAATCCGCGCAGATCTGGCGCGAATATGCCCGCCGCACCGGCGATCCGGTGGCGCTGCGCCGCGCCGCCAATGCGGCCGAGAACGCCGGCAAGGAAGCCAGGACGACCGATGAAGCCGTCATGGCCGCGCTGGAACAGGCGGAAACCTGTATCCTGGGCGTGGAACTGTTCGAAACCTGGGACCTTCTGCAATCGGCCGAAAACCTGCTGTCTGGCGGCAGGGCCGCGCTCGGCGGCGACGAAGGCCTGAAGGCGCGCCTGTCGCAGACCGAAGCCCGCCTGCTGGCGCGCCTGGCGGCCAAGGCCGGCGTCGAGGACCTGGAGCCGGCTCTTGCCGCCATGGCGCGCATCGACCGCGCCATCGAACGCGCCGACACGCGGGTCCGCGCGACCGGCCAGGCGCGTGACCGCATCGAGGCGGCCCTGGCGCGGTTCGAGCGCGGCGACCTGTTGATGCTGGTCGGGTTGGATCGTGGCGACTCTTCGCTCATGCGCGCCGTCATCACGGACTTCGAAGCCCTGGTTCAGCGCATCGACGCAGACTATGAGCCGATCACCCATGCGCGCGTGACGCTGCGCCTGGCCCTGGCGCACATATGGGCCGGCCAGATCGACGGCGAGGCCAATGCGGTCAGCGAAGGCGTGTCGCTGCTCAGCGCCGGCGACGGCGGTCCCGATTACGAACATTCGCCGCTCGACTGGGTGGCGCACAAGCATGCCCTGGCGCTCGGCCTGCAGGTCCTGGCCGAACTGACGCAGAACGACGAGGTCTACGACCAGGCCCTGGCCGTCTACGACCTGACGCTGAAACGGCCCCTGCAAAAGCACCTGGCGGTGCGGGCGCAACTGGTCAACAACCGCGCCGGCTGTATCGCGCGCTATGCGGAACTCAAGGGTGACCTTGGTGCGCTGGACAGGGCGGAAGCCGCGTTCAAGGCGGAGCTGCGCACCATCCGCGCCTCGGAAGATCCGGTCGGCTGGGCGATCCTGCAAAGCAATCTCGGCCGGCTCTATGTGGCGCGCGGCGATATCACGGGCTTCATGGTCGAACGCGCCGAAGCCGCCTATGCGCTTGAAGCCGCTCACGAAATCTTTGGTGAGCACGGCATGAAAGCCCTGGCCGTGGCGGCGCGCGAAACGCTCGACCGGGTGCGCGCCAGCGAAGAGTAACCCCCTACGGCTTGCGAGAACGGCGTTTTGCTGTAAACCTTCTGTTAATGATGAAGGGGCGGGCTATGGCGAAAGACAAATCGCAATCGATGTTTGCGTTGCTGAGCGGCAACATGCAGGCCTATGTCATCAGTTGGGTGACGACCTTCTTTGCATCCTTGATCAATTCCGTCTGGACGACCTGGGTCTTCCATTTCGACTTCGTGTCGTCGATCGACGGCGCATTGGCCAGCCAGATCGGCGTCGTGCTGCTCAACGAGCTCTACCTGCTCTATGCGGTCTTCAGCGGCCGGCGGAAACTGCTGAGCGCGTCGGGACCGCTGTTTTTCGTCCTGATCCTGCTCAATGCCGCCATCATATGCCTGCTGATCTATGCGCCGATGATGGCGTTCAAGGCCTTTGCGCAGGTCATCCATGCCGAAATCGGCGGCCATTCGCCGATCTACGATAAGATCGCGGGCCTGTCGGACCAGGCGGTGGCCTTCGTCATGAACCGCCCGCACTGGGAGTTGCCGCAGATCCATGCGCAATACGGATCGCTGATGGTGACCTGGCAAGGCGTGCTTGGCGTGGTGATCGCGCTGATCTACGTGACTTCATTCTTCCGCAAGAAGAAGGCCTGATCACCGCGCGCCGCCGGCTTGTCCTCAAGGAGCGAGGCGTTGGGACGCTTCGATGGGCGGCGAGCCATGCGGCGCTTGAGCTGAAAAAAGCTTAATTCCAACGGTTACGTTGGATTTAAGCCGCGTGGCCGCCGACGCGGCGCATGCGCCAGAAGCGGATTGTGCGCAGCGCCGTATCGCGCGGCAGGTCGGTATAGAGCTGGCCGTATTCGGCCGCCTTGCCCATGGCGTTCTGCTGGTCGGACAGCATGATCATGGCGTAGGTCAGGAACAGCGCCTTGTCGAGGCCGGCCGCCTTGCAGGCGATGGCCAGGGCGTCGATCTCGCGCTTCTCGACCAGGTGCTTGGCGGTGAGGAAGTCGATTTCCGCCATCTGCGACAGGGCGCACAGGAAGTAGGTCGGGTTCGGGTCCCGCATGTACTTGGCCAGCAGTTGCGGCGTCAGCTTGTTGTTCTGGCGCAGCAGGCTGACATCCTTCGAGATCTGCTCGTAGTCCTCGGGGAAGCTGCCATAGGCGACGGCGACCTTGTCGCGGCTCTTGGAAATCGCCTGCTCGACCACGGTGGGGTCGAGCTTGGCGTTTTCAGCGATGATGCGTTCGCGCAGGCGCGATTCGACGACGAAATACATGTCGTTCATCAGGTCGGCCGGCAGGTCCTTGCGGTTGACGACGACTTCGTGCAGCGCCGGATTGGCCTGGGCGCGCTGGACGACCTCTTCGTTGGTGGCGCGCGACAGGCGGGCGCCGTCGTTGGACAACAGGGTATGCAGCGTGTCGTCGTCGCCGCGGCGGACGATGACCCCCGACACGCTTTCCGGCACCTCGTCGCGGCGGGAAACGGCGCGCAGGTGCTCCTGCCCCTTGGTCTCGACGACGTGCATCAGGTCGCTTTCGGTCAGCGCCTTGGATCGCGTCAGGATGGGTTCGGCAACCTCGATCTCGTCGGTCGCCAGCCGGCGCAGCAAGCCCAGCGGCGCCACGCGGGAAGAGGCGATGGTGTTGGCGATTTCGGCGCGGACGATCGACTCCATATCGGACGACAACTGGCTCATGACCGAGTCGTAGAGCGCCATTTCGGCCTCGGCGATCTCCTCGGGATGGGTCATGAAGATGCTTGTCACCTGGCGCAGCAACTCGCGGCGCTTCTCGCTCGACGGCTCCTTCGCCAGTTCGATCAGGTTGATGAGAGAGGAACTCATTGGGTCACCTTTCGGGTGTCCGCCTTATTGGCGTCCGCCGTTTTGGCGGAAGAGTCGTCTGAATCGGGTGCGGACGTTTCGTCCGAAGTCTTGTCCTTTTCCTCGACCGAGCCAGCATCGATGTCGGCCGTGTCGAGAAGGGCGCCGGTGGCATTGTGGTCGACCGTGATCGGATCGGGCGTCAGGCCGTAGGCGCGGTGCAGGCTGTAAAGGCGCGGGGCGTCCGACGCGTTCTTGTACTGCTCGCCCGGAATAAAGACGTGGTCGGTTTCCTCGGTCGCCATCTGCGCGGTCGGCGCGGGCACGGTTGCCTTGGCGTCGGTCTTTTTGTCCGGAGCCTTGACCGCCGGCTTCCCGGTCTTGGCCGGGGCGGGCGTTGCATCGGCTTCCTGCTTCGCGGCGGCTGCGCGCGCCGAGGCGATGCGTGCAGCATACTTGCTGGTCGCCGGCACCTGGTAACCGGCGGATGCCGCCTGTGCCTGTGCTTGTGCCTGGGGCGCTGGCGCCGGAGCGGCGGATACGGGTTTGGCGGCAGCCACCGGTGCCGGTGCTTGCTGCGGAACAGGCTTTTTCGCGGGGGCGGCTTGTGGCTGCACCGGCGCCTTGGGCGCGGGCTGTAGCGCGGCTTCCGGTACGGTTACGGGATGGGGCTGCGGAACGGGCACCGGCGCGCTGACCTGCGGGATCGGGTGCTGCGGCACCGGCAAGGGCTCGATATTGGCCATCTGCTGACGCGGCGGCTCGGCAGGCCGTGGCGGCGCCGGACGTACCGGCGGGGCGGGGGCGGTCGCGACCGGTTGCGGTTGGGCCTGTTGCGGTTGGGCCTGTTGCGGCGTGCGGCCCTTGCCGGACCAGGTCAGCGTGCGCGCGAACGGGTCGCCGACCTGACCGTAGGGCGAAGGCGGCACGACGTAGTCCTGTCCGCCGCTCGATACGGTCGGCGCGGCCTGTGTCGTGTCGCTCTTGTGCTGCCAGGTGAGATAGCCGGTATCGGCGAGCGCAACGCCGGGCAGGCTGAGTGACGCAAGCGTCACGCAGAGGCTACGGCGAAGGCGAAGGGGCATCTGACAACCGGCGGCAAAGGACTATTTTGACCCAACCTAAGGCAATCGGTTTAATAACCGCCTAATAGTCCGTTGCGTGGAGCGACTTTCCCTCAGCCGGCAAGGCTCTCGCGCTTCTCCTCAAGCTCCAGCCACTCCATCTCGCCGGATTCGAGTTCGGCGCGCAGGGCATCGAGCTTTTTCATTGTGGCGTCGAAGCGTTTCGGATCGCGGCTGTACAGCGTCGCGTCGTCGAGCACGGCTTCGAGCTGTTTGATCTCGGCCGACCATTTCGGCATCAGGCCGTTGAGGTCGTCGAGGCGCTTCTGGTCCTTGTAGCTCAGCTTCTTGGGCGCGGATTTCACCGGTGTGGCGGCGGGTTTCGTGTCCGCCTTGATCTTCTGCGCTTCCTTTTGCGAAATTTCGGCGAAGAAGTCGGGGTTCTGGCGGATGAAGTCCTGCCAGCCGCCGGGCGTTTCCGCCGCGCGGCCGTTGCCGTTGAGCGCAAGCGTCGAGGTCGCCAGGCGGTCGATGAAGTCGCGGTCGTGCGACACCAGGATCAGCGTGCCGTCATAGTCGGCCAGCATGTCTTCCAGCAGGTCGAGCGTATCGATATCGAGATCGTTGGTGGGTTCATCGAGCACCAGCATGTTGGTCGCCTTGGCCAGGGCGCGCGCCAGTTGCAGCCGGTTGCGCTCCCCGCCCGACAGCGACTTCACCGGCTGGCGCAACTGCTTTTCGCGGAACAGGAAGTCCTTGGCATAGGCGGCGACGTGGCGCGGCTGTCCGCGCACCATGATCGAATCCGAGCCCGAATTGGCCAGTACGTCCCACAGGGTTTCATCGCCCTTCAGCGCGTCGCGGCCCTGGTCGAGATAGGCGACTTCGAGATTGGTGCCCAGCTTGATCTCGCCGGCATCGGCGGGAATTTGCCCGATCAGCAGCTTGACCAGGGTCGACTTGCCGGCGCCGTTCGGGCCGACAATGGCCAGGCGGTCGCCGCGGATGATGCGCGTCGAGAAATTCTTCAGCAGGACCTTGTCGCCGAAGGCTTTCGAGACACCGCGCAGTTCGGCGACCAGCTTGCCCGAGACGGGGCCGCTGTCGATCGCCATGTCCATCGGCTTGTCCATGGCGCGCATGCGTTCGGCGTGGTCGGCGCGCATGGCGCGCAGGCGGGCGGCGCGGCCTTCGTTGCGCGTGCGCTGGGCCGTGATCGAGCGATAGAAGGTATAGGTTTCGCGCTCGATTGCCTTTTCCAGGCGGCGCAACGATTCAGCGGTTTCGGCCTCGACCTTGGCGGCCCACTCGTCGAAGCCGGCATAGCTGGAGTCGAGGCGCAGGATACGGCGGTCGTAGAGCCAGAAGCAGCGTTGGGTAACGCGCTCCAGGAAGGTGCGGTCGTGCGATACGATCAGCGCGCCGCCGCGAAACGCCCGCAGGCGGTCTTCGAGCGTTTCGATGGCGAAGATGTCGAGGTGGTTGGTCGGTTCGTCGAGGAAGATCAGGTCGGGATCCTCGGCGAACGCCTTTGCCAGGGCCGCCCGACGCTTTTCGCCGCCCGAAAGCGACGTCGTGCCGGTCGACGGATCGACGCCGAAGGCCCACAGTTCGGCCTCCGCCGTATGGCTTTCCGCGCCGCCGGACGTCGCCCAGTCGAGCAGGGTTTCCCCCTTGGGCTCGGGCTCCTGGAGCACGAATGCGAAGCGCAGGCCCTGGGTGACGAAGCGCTCGCCGGAATCCGGTTCGATCAGGCCGGCCATCATGCGCATCAGGGTCGACTTGCCGGTGCCGTTCCTGCCGACCAGACAGGCGCGGACGCGCGGTTCGAGCGCGATGTCGACGCCGTCGAACAGCGGTGTCAGGCCGTCCATCAGCTTGACGTCTTTGAGGGCGAGGAGGGGAGCGCGGGCGTTCATGCGGCGGATGTAGTGGGTGGATGCGGGAAATTCAAAGGAATTCTGCTATGGCGCCTTTATGGGCGTGGGCGTTAAATGCAACGACAGGAGGCGGCCATGACAGATGACACCAAATCGGAAGACTGCGAAGTCAAGGTGGCGAGCCACGCCGAACGGCTGGCCGACGATGACGACAACGATTCCTTCCCGCCGGAGGGGACCGATGACCAGACGGTGCAGCACGACGACACGGGCGCCAAACCCTTCAGTGACGACGAGGCCCTGAAGGCAACGCGCGCGGCGCTCGATCACGACGTGCCTCATCGTCGAAACTAGTGCAATTTCCGGCGAGGCGGCCTATATGGGCCGCATGAGTAGTGCACCCTTCTGGGAAACCAAAACCCTTGTTGAGATGAACGCCCGGGAATGGGAGTCGTTGTGCGACGGCTGCGGCCTGTGTTGTCTGGTGCGGTTCGAGGACGAGGAGACGCTTGAGGTCATCCCGACGCGCGTCCACTGCAAGCTTTTCGACGGCGAGTTGTGCCGCTGTTCCGACTACGCCAATCGCAAAAAGTACGTGCCGGACTGCATCAAGTTGACGCCGCACAACATCGAGGCGCTGGAATGGATGCCGCCGTCGTGCGCCTATCGCCGTTTGCACGAGGGCAAGCCCTTGCCGCGCTGGCATCCGCTGGTCACGGGCGATCCGGACTCGACGCATAAGGCGGGGGTGTCGATCCGCGGCCAGACGATTTCGGAACTGGCGCTGCCCGATGTCGAAGACGCGCTCGACTTTGCCGCATGGGATCTGAACGAGGACCGCAGTGACTGGGAACCGATCGAGGACGAGTAAGCAAGAGAAGGAAGTGATCCACAGATTACACAGATTTCACAGATTTTTCAGTGCCTTGTCTTGCAGTTGCGGAGCGTGCCCCACGAAATCGAGCGCTTCGTGCGAAGCGCAATTAAACCTGATCGTTATGCGCTCAATGCGGCATAATACTCGGAATAATCTGTGTAATCTGTGGACTGCTTCCTTTCTTTACGCCAAAGCGCGCGCCGCCTTATCCAGCGCGGCGAAGTCCTCGTCCGACAGCGCGATCTCGGCCGCAGCGACATTGTCCTCCAGATGCTTGACCTTCGACGTGCCGGGGATCGGCAGCATGACCGGCGACCGTTTCAACACCCAGGCTAACGCGATCTGGCTGGGTTGGGCGTTGTGCTTGTGCGCGATCGTGTCGAGGATCGAACCCGGCTTGGCCAGGTCGCCAGCGGCCAGCGGATACCATGGAATAAAGCCAATTCCGTTGGCCTCGCAGTAATCGAGCACCGCCTCGGACTGGCGGTCGACCAGGTTATAACGGTTCTGAACCGTGTGAACCGGAAAGATTTTTCGCGCGATCTCGATGTCCTCGACCGAGACTTGCGACAGGCCTGCATAGCGGATGACACCGTCGTCTAACAATTGTTTTACGGCGCCGAACTGTTCGTCGCGCGGTACTTTAGGATCGACCCGGTGAAGCT
>CAKZJB010000223.1 GCA_936940865.1 uncultured Asticcacaulis sp.
CCGTGGCCGGCGCCAGCCTCAGCAAGGCGCGGATGGCGTCTCCGGTCTGGGACCGCGCCTTCAGTTCCAGAACCTGGCCCAGCAGCGCCAGGGCGGTGATGATGGCGGCGGCTTCGAAATAGACGTCGGGCGCCATGCCCGCCATGTGTGGAAACAGGTCCGGGAAGATCGCGGCGACGACGGAGTAGCCCCACGCCACCAGGACGCCGAGGGCGATCAATGTGAACATGTTGAGGTTGCGTGTCTTCAGGGACTGCCAGCCGCGTTCGATGAACGGCCAGCCGCACCACAGGACGGCGGGGGTCGCCAGGACAAGCTGCACCCAGATGGATATCCACTCAGGCACCAGGTGCGACAGGCCGGCATGGGCGCCCATGGCCAGGACCGCGACCGGCGCGCTCAGGGCCACGGCGGTCCACATCCGCAGCGTCATGTCCCTGAGTTCGCGGTTCTCCGGCGCGTCAAGCGTGACGATCTCCGGCTCCAGCGCCATTCCGCAGATGGGGCAGGCGCCCGGCCCATCCCGGCGGACCTGCGGATGCATGGGGCAGGTATAGATGACCGCCTCGCCGGATCTCGGCATACGAGCCTGACGTGCCTGACGCGGACCGTGGCCGTGCGCGTCATGGCAGCACGATGCCTTCGCCGCGCCCGTGTCGGCCGGCGTTTTCGATGTCATTGTCATTGCCGTGACCTCTATTCGTATTTCTTGAGGAGCGTCATGATTTCCTCGATCTGCCGATCGCGCATGGCGTCGCCCCCGCAGCCACAGGTTTGCGCGAGACACGACCGCATGTGCGTGCTCAGGACGCCGAGTTCGATCGTCTTGATGGCGCTGCGCACCGCGCGTAACTGCGTCATGACATCCACGCAGTATTCTCCGTTCTCGATCATGCGTTTAATGCCTTCGAGCTGGCCGATGGCGCGGTTTAGCCGCGGTGTCTGCTCGAGGTGAGAAGGATGCTCAGCTTGCCTGGCGTTTGTCTGCATGGTGGCCTCATATACCCATAGGGGGTATATGTACCCCCTATGGGTATAATGCAAGGGCGATGTGCCCGGTCTGGATGGGAAACGCCTTCAGGTGGGATCGTCATTCCGCTCTGAATTTTGGTTTCTTCGAGGTTTTATACCAACGGCGACTGGCTTTGACTCGATCGCCGTTGGCAAGGGCTACCGCCCGCCGCCGTCTTGTCCTCAAGGAGCGAAGCGTCAGGACAACGCTTCGGGGGCGGCGAGCCATGCGGCGTTCGAGCTGAAAAAAAGCGAATGCCAACGGCCATTCTTTATGACCGTTGGTATGAGTTGATCGCCGTCAAGGCACCGCGAGCCGACGCCATTAGTATGACTGACGGAGGCCCGTCGTGACGATCAAATCCATTCTCTGCATCTATACCGGTGAAAATCGCGAGGCGCCTGCGCTTGATGCCGCCTGCCGTCTGGCGAAGCGGCATCGCGCCGAATTGCGGGTTGTCCACCTGAGCCCGCCTGCCGATTACGCAGAGCTGTTCGGCGAGGACGTTACCGCGCTGGAAAAGGATGGAATTGAACGCGCGAGACGAACCGAAAAAAGCGCGGAAGACGTTGCTCGCAGACTGCATGTGCCATTTTCCAGCGCATCGGACGCGGCGCCTGACGGCAAGCTTCCGCGCGTCGTTTTCACGGTCGCCAACGGGTATGTCGACGACGTGGTTCCGGCCCATGGGCGCGCCTGCGACCTGATCGTCACGGGCCGGGACGATGTCGAAGTGAGCGGCGACGTGGATGTGATCCTGGCGGCCCTTCTTCACACCTGTACGCCGACACTTGTCGTGCCGTATCGGGCCGGGAGCGCCGGCAGCCTTGCCGACCCCTGGCAGACCGTCGCCCTTGCCTGGGATGGCGGCGCGGCGGCCGGGCGCGCCCTGCGCTGTCTTGAACTGATATTGGCGCCGGGCCAGAAGGTCGAGATCATCTGTATCCGGCCAAAAGGAGGAAAAGGTATTGTCTGCCCGGTGGAAGACGCGGCCCGCTGGCTGGGGCTGCACGGTTACGTCGCCCGGGTATCACATACCGGTCCGTTCGCCATGAGCGCGGGAGACGCCATTCTCGTCAATGCGCGCGAACTCAAGGCTGACCTGCTGGTCATGGGCGCCTATGGACACGATCACTGGCGGGAAATGCTGTTTGGCGGGGCGACCGACTGCGTGCTCAAGACCGGCGAGATCCCGCTTCTGCTCTGCCACTGACGTAGCCGCGACGCCGTCAATCCAAAGGTGCTTCCCGTGCCCGACCTATGCCATCAAGCGGAAGAACGCCGCGTCCCTGCATCGTCGGAATTGTTTCTCCAGTTGGCCGCAGACCTTGGCGATGATCAGGTGGCGGTTGGCGATCTCATCGACCGTCTTGCCGGGCGGGGCATCGGCGTACTGCTTCTCATTTTTTCACTGCCTCTGTGCATTCCGAATATTCCAGGAATATCGACGCTTTTCGGCTTGCTGCTTCTGCCCCCATCCATCCAGATGATAACGGGGCGCAAGGCCGTGTGGTTTCCACACTTCGTGCGCAGATGGTCATTGCAGGGCAGCGGCTTGCGCGCGGCTTTCCGGATTTGCAGCCGGATTCTCTATCGCGTCGAATTTCTGGCGAAGCCACGGCTCGTCTTTCTGACCGAAGGCGGCGCAACCTCCTTGGCGGGACTGCAGACATTGATCCTGGCGCTTATTCTTTTGCTGCCTATGCCTGGGGCCAATGTCATTCCCGGAGTCTCGGTCGCGCTGACCGGTCTGGCGATCCTTGAGCGAGATGGTCTGCTGATGCTGCTTTCAACCTTCGTCGCGGCGCTGGCCGTGACGTGGGTGTATGTTGGCGGAAAGTACCTCGTCGCCTTCACCGTCTCGATTTATAAGGTGATACTCACCGCGTGGTCCAGGTGACCGCCGTCTTGTCCTCAATGTCAGTTGAAAGGCCGATTGTCATGACCTACCACTTTACGAAGACTCTGGATTGCGGATTCGACGAGGCTGTGGCGCGGGCCACGAAGGCCCTGGCGGATCAGGGTTTCGGCGTTCTGACGACGATCGACGTGTCCGCGACGATGAAGGCGAAACTTGGCGCCGACATGAAACCGTACGTCATTCTCGGCGCCTGCAATCCTCAGTTCGCCTATCGCGCCCTGCAGGCGGAAAACAAGATTGGAACCATGCTGCCCTGTAATGTCGTGGTGCAGGATATCGGCGGCGGGCAAACCGAGGTTTCGGCCGTCAATCCCCTGGAATCCATGTCTGCCGTAAAGAACCCCGATCTCCTGCCGATCGCGACCGAAGTGACGTCGCGACTTCAAACCGTTGTCAGTTCGTTGTGAAGTCCGGTCTTCACACATCCGCGGGCAGGGCCGTTGCCGGGTCGGGGCGATCGGCGGCATGAGCCGGCCTACTGGACTGTCAGGCGCGCTTCCAGAAGGTCGACTTCGCGAACCAGGCGGTTGGCCGTTTCGTCGGACAGCTGCCGGCTGCGGCTCAAGTCGTAGAAGACCTTGCGCTCCGCCCGCAGGCCGGCCAGGCGCATCTCGCGTTCTATCTTTTCCAGTTGACGCAGGGTCGCCGCGCCTTCCGCCTGAAGCGCCTGGCTGTCTATGCGCCGGCGGTAGATGTCCATGATCCGCGCGCTGGCCTCGGCATAGAGTTCGGCGTCCTTCTTTCCGACCTTCATCGCCTTTTGCAGATGCGCGATGGCGGCGATCGCCGCCTCTGCGGCCGCGGCGCGCGCCGCGTCTTCCTCGGCCAGCGCCTTCGGCTCCGGCGGCAGGGTCAGGCCCTTGAGCAGGAAGGGCAGGGCGAGGCTGGCCAGGAGCAGCGACACGACGATAACGGCCGCCGCCAGGAAAATGATCAGGGTCCGCGCCGGAAAGGCCGCGCCGCTGGTGACCGTGAACGGGATGGTCAGCACGCCCGCCAGGGTGATGGCGCCGCGCACGCCGGCCAGCGAGGTGGCGGCCAGCAGCCGCAGGCTGGGACGTTCGACGGCCTGGCCGCGCCGGGCGGCGCGGAACAGGGTGAAGCGCAGGGCGACCCACACCCAGACGAACCGCAGGACCACCAGGGCCAGGCTGATGGCGGCGACGTAGGCCGCCAGCCACAGCGGATCGGCGTGGCCGGTGACATGGACCACGTGGGCGGCGCGCGAAGCGATGCTGGGCAGTTGTTCGCCCAGCAGCACGAAGATGACGCCGTTGGCGGTGAACTGGATCGTGTCCCAGACCGCGCTGCGCCGGACTCGCGTTTCCGCCAGGGCCTGCCCGCCCTGTTCGACATAGCTCATGGTGATGCCGCCGGCGACCGCGGCCAGGATGCCGGAGCAGTGGAGCCGTTCGGCCAGCAGGTAGGCGCCGAAGGGGATGAGCAGGCTGATCAGGGTCTGGGAGCCGGCGTCCTCGCCGACGCGGCGCGAGATGAATCCTTTCAGCCGCGCCAGCACCCAGGTGACGGCGACGCCGACGCCCAGGCCTCCGGCCGCCAGCCACACGAAGGTTCCGAAGGCGCCGACCAGGGAAAACTGTCCGGTGACGACGGCGGCGACGGCGAAGCGCATGCAGACCAGGCCCGAGGCGTCGTTGAGCAGTGCTTCGCCCTCCAGGATATGCATCAGGCGTTTGGGGATCGGCACCCGGGTGGCGATGGCCGAGACCGCGATCGGATCGGTGGGCGAGACGATCGCGGCCAGCGCGAAGGCCGCCGCCAGCGGCATCAGTGGAATGAGCCAGTGGATGAGCAGGCCGAGCCCAACCACAGTGAACACGACCAGCCCCAGGGCCAGCTGAAGAATGGTGCCCTTGTCGCGGAACAGGCCTTCCTTCGGGATCTTCCAGCCGTCGTAGAAAAGCAGCGGCGGCAGGAACAGGAGGAAGAAGACGTCCGGCTCGAGATCGACCGCCGCGCCCGTGGTCAGCGCGATGACGGCGCCGAGCGCGATCTGCACGACCGGCGCCGGCACCGACACCGGGGACAGGCGCGACAGCCAGCCGCTGACCACGACGGCGAGGAGGAGGAACAGGGATATGGCGACGCTTTCCATGGGCGCTACCTATCACGCCGAAAACGAATTGAGTACGGGCCTTTACGGCAGACCGGCAATACCGCGGGATAAAGGTGTTGACAGCGTTTACCCGATTTTATCGCAAGGGACTTGAAATCCACGCCGATCTGCGATGCTATGGCGCCTGATGTCCGGTATGCGCCGGCGCGGCGGGTTTGTGTAACGGATTTCAGGACGGATCGTACCGTCCGGTCCCACGAGCCCGAATAACTATAAATGCAAAGGGAGCGACTCCATGACGAACTTCAATCGCCGGGATCTCGGCAGGATTCTGGGCGCGGCCGGCTCGGCCCTGACGCTGGGCGGTTTGGCCGGCAAGGCGCAGGCCGCGCCCGTCGACCTCAGCTTCCCCAAGGATTTCAAATGGGGCTGCGCCACGGCCGCCTATCAGGTCGAAGGCGCCGTCAAGGAAGACGGCCGCGGGCCGACCAACTGGGACGTCTTCTGTCATACCCCGGGCAAGGTCGCCAACGGCGATACGGGCGACGTCGCCTGCGACAGCTATCATCGTTATGCCGAGGACACCCAGCTCCTGAAAAACCTCGGCGTCGGGACCTACCGCATGTCGATCGCCTGGTCGCGCATCTTCCCGGACGGAACGGGCAAGCCGAACCAGAAGGGCATCGACTACTATAACAAGGTCATCGACGGCCTGCTGGCCGCCGGCATCGAGCCCTATGTGACGCTCTTCCACTGGGACCTGCCCCAGGCCCTGCCGGGCGGCTGGCAGAACCGCGACACGGCCAAGGCCTATGCCGACTATGCCGGCTTCATGGCGGGCAAGCTGTCGGACCGTATCCACAAGTTCATGACGGTCAACGAACTGCGCTGCTTCACCGACCTCGGCCACCTGGTCGGCATCCACGCGCCCGGCCTGAAGCTGCCGGCGGCCGAAGCCAACCAGGTCCGCCACCACGGCGTCCTGGCGCACGGCCTGGGCGTCCAGGCCATCCGCGCCCAGGCCAGGGCCGGGACGCAGGTCGGCATTGCCGACAACACCGTCATCTACGTGCCTGTCATGGAAACGCCCGAGCATATCGCGGCGGCCAAGAAGGCGACGCGTGAAAACAACGCCATGTTCCTGACGGCCATCATGGAAGGCCGCTATATCGATGAATACCTGACCGAGCAGGGCGCCGCCGCGCCCAAGGTCCAGGCCGGCGACATGGCCGCCATCGGCAGCCCGCTCGACTTCGTCTCGCTCAATATCTACGCCCCGGAATGGGCGCGCGCCGACGACAATGCCAAGGGTTACGTGACGATCCCGCATATCGCGTCGTCGCCGCGCATGGCGTCGCCCTGGCTGGTCGTCGGTCCGGAAGTCGCCTATTGGGGCGTGCGCCAGGTCAGCGAAATGTGGAGCCCGAAGACGATCTACATCTCGGAAAACGGCGCTTCGGCGGACGATCCGGTGGTCAACGGCCATGTCGACGACGTCGACCGCGTCATGTACCTGCGCAACTATGTCGGCCAGTTCCGCCGCTCGATCGCGGAGGGTTATCCGCTCAAGGGCTACTTCCTGTGGTCGCTGATGGACAATTTCGAATGGGCCGACGGCTACACCAAGCGCTTCGGCATCCATTATGTCGACTTCGCCACGCAAAAGCGCACGCCCAAGCTGAGCGCCCTGTGGTACCGCGAAGTCATCAGGCAGAACCGGATCGTTTAAACGTCCCGCGGCCGGGTGTTAAATCCCGGCCGTTTTCGGAACGACGCCTTCATTGCGCAGGAAGGCGACCAGGGCCTTCTCCATGGCATCATAGCGGCCGTCCTCGCGGATATGGTCGACCGTCCAGCGGATTTCGGCGGGCGTCAGCGCACGGTCGGCCGCGGCCGCCTGCTCGTCGCCGATTTCGCCGGGAATGGCGATGACCGAAGCCGGAAGAGCAGTCTTTTCGAGGCCAACCATGCGGCGGAAAAAGCGCCCGATATGCACGTTCGTGTCGGCGGCATAGGTGTCGATACGCATCTGGTCGTCGCGCGACAGGGTCTCGTAGTTACGGTGCGCCATCAGGTGGTTGGCGACCGCATGGACGAACAGGTCGGCCCAGCCGTCGCCATTCGCGGCACCCAGGGTCGCGTCCTTGAGGCGGAACAGCATGTCGGCCTCTTCGGTCGACACGATCCAGCCGCCCGTGCCACCCTGGGCATAGATAACGCGCTTCAACAGCTCGACTTCGGTCGTGTTTATGCAGGCGGCGTCGAGTGAGCCGTTGCCGTCGACGCGTTCGCGGCGCGTCAGGCCCGAGCCGGTCAGGACGGCGGCCTCTATCTGCTTCAGCGCATAGCTACGCAGGCTTGCCGGCACGGAGACGGCGGTTTCCAGCACCTTGACCAGCAGTTCCAGTTCGCCGCGGCTGTCGACGCGCCCGTCGGTGTCGATCCACTGCATCAGCCATTCGGCCTTGGCGGCGTCGACATAGCCTTCGGGCTGCTGCTGGCGGACGATGTAGTCGGTCATGACCTCGACGAAATAGTCGATCCATTCCGGCGCCTGGACGGGGCAGGCGGTGTTGAGCGCCATCAGGGCATCGGCTTCCTCGCGGCTGACCGAGGCGTCGGCCCAGACGAGTCGGCGCATGGCCAGCACGTCTTCGGCGCCGATGCGGGCATTCCGGGTCAGGGTCGAGGTGAGGTCGGCAAGGGCGGCGGTCATGACGGCTCCTGTAAAATCGCCGCCAGACTAGCCGATAGACGTTAATCCACGGTCAAACGGGCGGTATCGGCAACAGGTCTTATGCGCCGTTGATCTTCGTTGCCCCAGGGTGCGGCCTTTTGACGATATCCTTCATGGCCTGGCGGATCAGCGATTCCATGCACCAGCGCGCTTCGCCGGCGTCGCCGCGCTCGATGGCTTCATAGACGGCGCGGTGAGCGGCCACCGGATCGGGCCCCAGCACGTCCTGCTCGATCTTGTAGCGGGTCGACAGGGCGACGGACGCGCCGATGGATGCATTCAGCGACGTCAGCTGGTCGTTGTCGGCGGCGGCGAGAAGGGCCGCGTGAAAATCCTTGTCGGCCTGCCGGCCCGATTCGGTGAAAAGCGTGTCCCGGTCCATGACGTCGAGCGCATGAAACATGGCCGCCAGATGCGTGACGTTCCGCCGTTGCGCGGCCAGGGCGGCGGCGGCCGGCTCGATAATCAGCCGCAGCTCGAACAGGTTGCGCACCAGCCGGTCGTCGGGCTTATCGGCGAACATCCAGCCGATGACATCCGGGTCGAGCAGATTCCAGGCGCTTTTGTCGTTGACGCACGTCCCGCGTTTCGGCCGAGGCTCGACAAGGCCCTTGGCCGTCAGGATGCGCATGGCTTCGCGCACGGCCGTCCGCGATATGCCCAGGGAGATCGACATGTCGAGTTCGGTCGGCAGGACGTCGCCCGGAAGCCTGTGGCCGGAGATGATTTCGGCGGCCAGCTTCTGCGCCAGCATATCGTGCAGCCGGGACGAGGATCGGCCGGGTCCAGCCTGTCCTTCGCCGGTCTCGGTGTCCCAGGTTACGACCTGTCGGCGTTTCGGCAATTTGCTCATGGATATCCGTGAAGGGTCGCGGCGTAGTCTTGTCGGTTAGCACGGGCGAAAGGGCAGGTGAACGTGCCCCCGCAAAGATTTCCTCTATTTGCTTTTTATATAAGCAGACCGTTTAAAAATTTTCAACCGACACATAATAGATGCCCGGGGCGCGGAATCCGGGCCGGCGGACGCAGGGGGCGCGCGCAGAGCATTTGTAATTTAAATATATTATTCTTATAATTCAGATATTTATGCCAAAATATTTTCACGTTTGCTTTTTTGGCATGTCGTGGGTGCAATAGTGTTACGATTCCTGTTGACGATTATGTCCGATTTGTGTGCATATACCATCAGACTTTATAGCGTGTCTTTCAGGGTTAAGGCTCGTGGCGTCAATTGCCCGGGTTCAAACAAAACCAATCCGCCAGGCACGAAGGTCTGCAGTTCGATTATGTAAAAATAAAAATCACTTGGCGCCCGTCAGAGACGCGTATTTTCGCCCATGCGGAAATAGGCGGGGGTGAAAGCCGAGCCAATATGCCAATAATCCGTACGGGAAAAACAATGGAAACGTTCAAGTCTCTGCTCCTGAGCGCGTCAGGAGCCGCCATTCTCTGTGGCATCGCCCTTCCGTCCGCCGGCTTCGCCGCGGAAGCCACCAAGGCCCAACCCAGCGCCGATACGTCGGACATTATCGTGACCGCTTCGCGCATTACGACGCGCGGCTTCAAGGCGCCGACGCCGACAACGACCATCTCCACGGTCGACATCACCAATATGGCGCAGCCCAACGTCTTTACGACGATCGCGCAGTTGCCGTCGTTGCAAGGCTCCAGCGGCGTTGCGACCAACACCTTCAGCACCTCCAGCGGCCAGCAGGGCTTAAGCTCCTTCTCCCTGCGCGGCTTAGGCGTAAGCCGGACCCTGACCCTTCTCGACGGCCAGCGCGTCGTTCCCGCCAACATCGGCACAGGCGCCCCCGATATCAGCCTGTTCCCGCAACTGCTGCTCAAGCGCGTCGACGTCGTCAACGGCGGCGCGTCGGCATCGTGGGGGTCCGATGCCGTCGGCGGCGTCGTCAACTTCATCACGGAAAAGAAGTTCGAAGGCTTCAAGGCCAATATCGAGGCCGGCGAGACCACCTATGGCGACGACAGGCAGGGCCTGTTCCAGGTCGCTTTCGGCAGGGCTTTCCTGGATGGCAAGCTGCATACGGAATTCGCCCTGGAATACCATAAGGAAGACGGCGTCGGGCCGGGCGACTTCGGTGAAAAGGCCGCCAACGGCCGTGACTGGTACCGTTCGTCGACCCTGGCCAACACCGGCATCACCAACAACGGCTCGCCGCAATACGTGTATGTCGACCATGCGCAGTCCATCACCTATTCGAAGTACGGCCTGATCACGTCGGGCCCGCTGCAGGGCGTCGCCTTCGACCAGAACGGCAATCCCTACAACTTCGTCTATGGCTCGAACGGCGTGCCGCAAAAGAACAGCGCGGGCGGCGTCACGGGCTGCTATGTCGGCTTCTGCGTCGGCGGCGATACGTCGGCCAATGTCGGCATCGGTGCGACCCTCCAGTCCGGGATCATCCGTTCGAACTTCTACAATCGCACCTCGTTCGACCTGAATGCCGACAACGAGGTCTACATGACCGTCAACCTGGCCAAGGTCGACACCCATAACCAGCCGAACCCGGGCTTCACGGAGCCCGGCCTGACGATCCAGTGCGCGAATCCGTACGTTCCGGTCGCCATTTCCTCGCAGTGCGGCCCGAACAACATCACCAGCTTCAAGCTGGGTACGGTCACGCCCTTCCTGCCCAGCATCCGGGTCAATACCGCGCGCAAGCAGGAGCGCTTCGTCGTGGGGGCCGACGGCAGGTTCGATCTGTTCGGCACGAACTGGAATTACGACGCCTATTACGAGCACGGCAAGGAGACCTCGGATATCTATGTCCACAATCTCCTGCTGAAGGCCCGTTTCACCAAGGCGATCGACGCCATCCTGCTCAACGGCGCCATCGTGTGCGCCGATCCGGTGGCGCGCGCCAACGGCTGCCAGCCGATCAACGTCATCGGCAACCAGACGCCCAGCGCCTCGGCGATCGCCTACCTCCAGCCTGCCGCCGGCGCCTTCCAGCACACGGTTCAAACCCAGGACGTCGCGGCGGTGAGTGTCTCGGGTACGCCGTTCTCGCTGTGGGCCGGACCGGTTTCGGTCGCGACCGGCGCGGAATACCGCCGCGAGTGGTACCGCGCGGTGGCCGACCCGTACGGCAACGGCGTTGTCGGCGCCAGCGCCAGCCAGTACGACTCGACCTATCCGGCCGATCCCGCGCTCAGCACCAGCGGCGGCAATTTCTACGCCGGCAACTATCGTAACGGCACCGGCAGCTATAACGTCGTCGAAGCCTTCCTGGAATTCAACGTTCCGCTGATCGACACCCCGGCGGCAGGCCAGTTGAACATGAACGTCGCGGGCCGCGCCGAAAAGTACTCGACAGCCGGAAACGCCCAGGCCTGGAAGGTCGGTTTCACGTGGGATACGCCGTTCGACGGCCTGCGTTTCCGCGCCGTCAACTCGCAGGACGTGCGTGCGCCGAACCTGAACGACCTGTTCGGTCCGACGACCTCGACCAACAACCCGAACTTCACCAACCCGTTCACCAACTCGACCTTGACGGTTTCAGTGAACCAGGGCTCGAACCCCGGCCTCAAGCCGGAAATCGCCCACAACTTCAACTTCGGCGTCATCCTGGCCAACCCCACCTGGTTCCCCGGTTTCAACGCCTCGATCGACTACTACGACATCAAGCTGACCGACGCGATCTCCAGCGGCCCCAGCGCCACCCAGCTGGTGCAGTACTGCTTCGATCACTCGGTGCCGTCGGCCTGCGGCGCCTTCGACCTGACCGGGGCCAACCCCTATGTCAATGTCGGCTCGATCAATGCCGCCTCGATCCGCACCAGCGGCGTCGATTACGAGTTCAGCTACCTGCGTCCGCATGTGCTGGGCCTGGAAGGCAACCTGGTCCTGCGCGCCCTGGCGACCAACGTCCAGAACTTCACGACGACGCCGGGCCTTCCCGGTACGATCCCGTCGCAGACGGCGGGCGTGAATACCGGCGCCACGCCGGACTGGAAGGCCCTGTTCGTCCAGAGTTACACCACCAAGACCTACAGCCTGACGCTGCAGGAACGCTGGTTCAGCGACGGTGTCTACGGCACGCAGTACGTGGTCTGCACCACGGGCTGCCCGGCCTCGACGGGTAACAACCCGACGATCAACACCAACACCATGAAGGGCGCGACCTATGTCGACCTCGCCGGTTCCTACAATATCGGCAAGGGCGTCCAGGCCTACTTCAAGATCGACAACCTGTTCAATGTCGATCCGGTGCCGTCGCCGCAGACCAACACCGGTCTCGACATCAACCCGGCGCTTTACGATACGCTGGGCCGCTTCTATCACGCCGGAATCCGGCTCTCCTTCTAGAGTATGCCGCCAAAGAGTGGAAACCGGCTTTTCGCGAAAAGCATGCGACCGCCTGGGAGTCTGGACCGTGTTTCGTTTCGTCCGGGACGGAACACGGTCCAGGGCGGAATGGTTTCACTTCGGGCCGATGCGCATCTGCTACATTGGCCGGCCGGTGGAAAGAGGCTCCCAGTGGCTGCCGTGTCGAATCGGCTCCCCTTTTTCACCACGAAAGGGGGAGCCCATTTTCGCCTGCAGCCAGGCCCCTCATGAACAAAGGCACGACATGGCGCGATTCAAAATCGGCGGCTTGAGGTGGGGCATCATTGCCCTGGTGACGGTCGGTACGATCATCAACTACCTGACCCGGAGCACACTCAGCGTGGCGGCGCCGACGCTCATGACCAGCCTGCACATGAGCGAAAAGGACTATGGCTTCATCACGGGGCTCTTTCAGTTCGGCATCATGCTCCAGCCCGTTGCCGGTTTCGTCCTGGACGTGGTCCGGCTCAGGATGGGCATGTTCCTTTTCACGCTCGCCTGGGGCCTGATCACCATGGCCCACGCCCTGGCGGGCAACTGGCAGACCCTGGCCTGGCTGCGCGGACTCCAGGGCTTTGCGGAGGGCACGGCTCAGCCGGGAGGGCTGAAGGTCGTCTCCGAGTGGTTTCCGGCGAAGGAGCGGGGCTTTGCCGGCGGACTTTACAATGTCGGCGCCTCCGTGGGATCCATGCTGGCGCCGCCGCTGGTGGCCTGGGCGATCCTCTACTACAACTGGCAGGCCGCGTTCGTCATCACCGGGATACTGGCCGTCCTCTGGGCGCTTCTTTGGCTGCTCTGCTACAGGCCGCCCCGCGAGCACCCGGCCCTCGGCGCAGCGGAACGCGCCTATATCGATGACGGCCAGGAAAAGCATCTCGCCGCGTCTGCGGAACGCCCTTCGCTGCGGAAGATTCTGTGCACGCGCAACTTCTGGGGCATCGCCATTCCACGATTTCTGGCGGATCCGACCTGGGGCACGCTCGTCTTCTGGCTTCCGCTTTACCTCAGCAAGGTTCGCGGCTTCGACCTTAAGCAAATAGCCATTTTCGGCTGGCTGCCGTTTGTTGCCGCCGACCTGGGGTGCCTGTTCGGGCCTTTTCTTGTCGGCGTGTTCCAACGGTTCGGCCTGCCGCTGGTCAATGCGCGGCGGCTTACCTTTGCGGCCGGCGCCGTCATGATGATGGGAATCGTCTTCGTGGCATCGGTGAAAAATCCTTACCTCGCCATTGCGTTGCTGTGTCTGGCCGGCTTCGCGCACCAGACGCTTTCCGTCACGGTCATCACCCTGTCCTCCGATCTTTTCCGGCAGAGCGAGGTTGCGACCGTGACCGGCCTGGCCGGGACAGCCGCCAATCTCGGCGCACTGTTGTTTTCCGTCGCGATCGGATCGCTGGTGGCGACGACGGGGTATGCGCCCTTCTTCTTCATCCTGGGTGGCGTCGACCTGTTGGGCGCCCTGTTGCTGTGGCTTCTCGTCAAGCCAGTCGCTCCCATCTCGGAGAATAACGGGTGATTCACAATCCGGTCTTGCGTGGCTTCAATCCCGATCCGTCGATCATTCGTGTCGGCGACGACTACTATATCGCGACTTCGACCTTCGAATGGTTTCCGGGCGTTCAGATTCATCACTCCACGGACCTCGTGAACTGGCGGCTTGTTGCCCGGCCGCTGCGCCGGCCGTCGCAACTCGACCTGCGCGGGATTCCGGACAGTTGCGGGATCTGGGCGCCGTGCCTCAGCTACGCCGGCAGCAGGTTCTATCTAACCTATTGCCTTGTGAGACGGTATGGGCGGACGACCGAATACGGCGCGCCGGGAACGTCGTTGCGCGACTTCCACAACTACGTGGTGACGGCTGACGCCATCGACGGCGAGTGGTCGGATCCGGTGTTTCTCAACAGCAGCGGTTTTGATCCGTCGCTCTTTCACGACGACGACGGCAATTCCTACCTGCTGAACCTGTTGTGGGACCATCGCAGCGGGCGCGATCGCTTTGGCGGCATCGTGATTCAGCAATACCGCCCCGACCTGGCGACGCTGGTCGGCGATCCCGTCCTTATTTTCAAAGGCACCTCGCTGGGCTTCACCGAAGGCCCTCATCTTTACCGTCGCGACGGATGGTACTACCTGATCGTCGCCGAAGGCGGAACGGGCTGGGAGCACGCGGTCACCCTGGCGCGGTCGCGCGACCTTTATGGACCCTACGAAGCCTGTCCGCACGGGCCCATCCTGTCCAGCCGCGGACGCCCGGACCTGCCGCTGCAGCGCGCCGGGCACGCGGACCTGGTCGAGACAAAGGACGGCCGGTGGCTAATGGCCTACCTGTGCGCGCGGCCGGTTCCCGGCACCGAACGCTGCGTGCTCGGCCGGGAAACGTCCGTTCAGCCGGTCCGGTGGGCGGCCGACGGCTGGATCGAGCCCGGTCTTCCGCTGGGCGAGGCGGAAAACCCCGTCAGCCCGGCAGCGGCCGTGACGGAGATGTCCATCCAGCGCTATGAATTCGACGGTCCGGACCTCGCGCCAGACTTTCAGTGGCTGCGCACGCCGCATCCCGAAGCCCTGTTCAGCCTGTCGCAGCGGCCCGGGCACCTGACGCTCTTCGGGCGCGAAACCATCGGCAGTCATTTCGAGCAGAGCCTTGTCGCCCGCCGGCAGACCGCATTCCGGTATGAGGCAACCACGATCCTGGATTACGATCCGCGCCATTTCCAGCAATCGGCGGGCCTTGTCTGCTATTACAACGCGACCAAGTTTCACTACTGCTACATCAGCTACGATGCCGCGATCGGGCGCCACCTGCGGGTCATATCCGCCCTGCCGGACCCGAATTGCCCCGAAACGCTTTCGGATATCTGTCTGCTGCCGGCCGGCCGGATCGAGTTGCGGGTCCGGTCGGACGGGGAAAGCCTGGCCTTCGCCTATCGAGGCGAGGGCGCGGGTGCCTGGACGGAACTCGAAGAGCGTTTCGACGCAACCCTGCTGTCCGACGAGGCGACGTTTCCGGGCCTCCCCGGCTTCACGGGCACCTTCGTCGGCATGGCGTGCCAGGATATGTCGGGCCAGGCGTGCCCCGCGCATTTCGACTGGTTCGAATATGCCGACCTGACGGCGGCCGGGGCCGGATTGAAGGACTGCCCGGGGCCGGACATGGGCCGCGCGACGCCGGCCGTGTCCGATCGTCAAAAGCGCGCCGGATAATGAGGGATAATCAGTTCACCCAGCCGCCGTCGATGATGTGCGGCTGGCCGGTGGTGAAGCTCGATTCGTCCGATCCCAGGTAAACGGCCAGCGCCGCCAGTTCGTCGGTCTTGCCGAAGCGGCCCATGGCCTGGCGTGCCGTGAATTCCGCATAGGCCTTGTCGAAATCGCCCGTATCGCGCAGGCGCTGCAGCAGCGACGGCGTCTCGACCGTGCCCGGGCAGATGGCGTTGCAGCGGATGCCTTTGGTGACAAAGTCGGCGGCGACCGCCTTGGTCAGGCCGATGACGGCCGCCTTGGTGGCGCCGTAGGCGAAGCGGTTGGGGATGCCTTTGACCGACGAGGCGATCGACGACATGTTGATGATCGAGCTTTGGCTGCCTGTCTCTTCGTGGCGCTTCAGCATGGCCGGCAGGAAGGCGCGGATCGTGCGGTACATGGCCGTGACATTCAGGCTGACCGAAAAATTCCATGCATCCTCGTCGCAGTCCAGGATCGTGCCGGCGTGGACCGTGCCCGCGCAGTTATAGAGTATATTCACTTCCGGAAATTCGGAAGCGATTGCGGCGACCGCGTCCTTGTCGGTGACGTCGAGACGGCGCGCGATCGCGCCTTCGATCGATGCGACCGCGTCTTCATTGATGTCGGCGGCGATGACGGTGGCGCCTTCGCGCAGGTAGGCCTCCGCAGTGGCCCGGCCGATACCTTGCCCTGCCGCCGTGATCAGGGCGGTTTTCCCTTTCAGTCGCATTTGGATCTCCTTATGCTCTGCGCAGCGGCAGGCAGGCCGGACCCGTCGGGTCGAAAGCCTTGTAGGTCAGAATGAATTCCTGGTGGCCCATGGCTTCGGACAGGCTCTCGCCGCCTCCGGCAACTTTCAGGACCAGAGCCGTGATCTCTTCGCCGACCTCGTCGAGCGTGGCGCGGCCTTCCATGATGCGGCCGGCGTCGATGTCCATGTCGGAGCTTAGGCGGCGGTAGGTTTCGGGGTTGGCGCACACCTTGATGACCGGTGAAATCGCCGAACCCACCACGCTGCCGCGGCCGGTGGTGAACAGCGTCAGGTGCGCCCCGCAGGCGATCAGCTCGATAATTTCCGCGTTATCGGAAATGTTCGGAAAGCCGAAGCGCGGCTCGCCGTCGGGCACGACGTCGAGCAGATAGAGGCCGCCGGTCGGCGGCTGGTCGCCGGGTTTCAGGATGCCCCTGATGGGCGCCGATCCCGACTTGGAATAGGCGCCCATCGACTTTTCTTCCTGGGTCGTCAGCCCGCCCTCGGCATTGCCGGGCGCGAACGAACCGAAGCCCATGACGGTATAGTAGGCTTCCGCCTTCTGCACGCAGGCTTCAAGCTCGGCGCCCAGTTCCGGCGTGATGGCGCGCGACGCCATGATCTTCTCGCAGCCGACCAGTTCGCCCGTCTCTTCGAAGATACAGGCCGCGCCCGCGGCGCCCAGCGCATCGAAGCAGCGTCCGACCGCCGGATTGGCGGTGATGCCCGAAGTGCCGTCCGAACCGCCGCAGATCGTGCCTATGACCAGTTCCGATACATGCATGTCGCCGCGCGGCGCCTTGTCCGCGTCGGCGCGGATGCGGGCGACGGCTTCGGTGCCCTTGCGGATGGTTTCGGCCGTGCCGCCCTCGTTCTGGATGACGAAGGTCTCGACGCTGCGGCCGGAGGCGCGGATATGCGACGCCAGGGCCTCGCGGTTGAAGCTTTCGCAGCCCAGCGACACCAGCACGACGCCGCCGATATTGGGGTGGGTGCACAGGGCCTGCATCATCTGCAGCGCATAGGCATTGGGATAACAGCCCGGGAAGCCGATCAGGTGGACATCGTCGCGGCCGGATTGCTGCACGATGCGGCGCGCCACGTGGTGGGCGCATTCGACCAGGTAGGCGACGGCGACGATGTTGCGGATGCCCTTGCGGCCGTCGGCGCGCACCCAGGCCGGAAAGGTGTGGGTGGTCAGATCGGGCAGGCGAAAGGCGGGGTGCGCGCTATCCATGGCCGGTGGCCTCGCGGGTGTGACTTTTGATGTAATCGCTCTTCATGTTGTGCATGTGGATGTGATCGCCGCGGGCAGCCGCGGCGATCATCGAGCCGATCGGCGCGCCGTACTTGACGATCTTGTCGCCGGGTTTCAGGGCTGTGCGGGCAATCTTGTGCCCGACCTCGATGGTGACGGGCAGGGGAACGGCCTCGCCGTCGATGATTGCGCTTTGGCCGGCTTCCGCCCGGGCGCGGCAGACCAGGACGTTGTCGTCGGGATGCAGAAGAATGAACGGAGACATGGTCATGCGACGGGCTCCGGTGTGCACGCATCGGCGCGCAGCAGGCCCTGTGATTTGAGGTCGCGCCACAGTTCCGGCGGGATGGGATGCGCGAACAGGGCGGCATTGGCCGTGACCTCGGCCGGGGACGCCATCCCGGCAACGACGTGCGTGACGGCCGGATGGGCCAGCGGGAACTGCAGGGCAGCGGCCGGGAGCGGCACGGCGTGCGATTCGCAAACGGCCTTCAGCGCCTTGACGCGCGCGCGGATGGCCTCGGGCGCCGGGCTGTAATTATAGGCGTCGCCGCCCGACAGGATGCCGGAATTGAACGGTCCGGCCGCCAGTACGGCGACCTTGCGGCGCACACACAGCGGCAGGAAGCTGTCGAGCGCCGTTTGTTCGAGCAGGGTATAACGTCCGGCCAGCAGCACAAGGTCGAGGTCGGCATGGCTCAGGACCTCCTCGCAGATCTGCCACTCGTTGACGCCCAGGCCGATGGTATCGATTACGCCCTGATCCCTGAGCGCGCGCATGGCGCGGTAGCCGCCGTCCAGGAAAGCCCTGAAATGCCGGGCATGGTCGTCACCGTGCGTTACGCGGCCGATGTCGTGTGCCAGCAAGACGCTCACGCGCGCCCCCTTCAGGCGCTTCTGGCTGTCCTCGAAGGCCGACATCACGCCATCATAGGAGTAGTCGAATTCGGGTTCAAAAGGATCGCCGTCGACAAAACCATGGCGCTCGGTGCCGGGTTCGGGCCGTGTGACAGGGACAAGGCGGCGGCCGACCTTGGTCGACAGGGTGAAGGACTTGCCGGACGCCAGGAGCGCATCGGCAAGACGCCGTTCGCTGAGGCCCTGGCCGTAGTGCGGCGCCGTGTCGAAATGGGTAATCCCCGCATCGAGCGCCGCATTGACCGTGGCATGGGCCGTTTCGTCGTCTATGGCGCGATAAAGATTTCCAAGACTGGCCGCGCCAAAACCCAGGCCACGCAAATGCGTGGCGTTCTTAGAATCGGTACGGACGGGCGGCGAGTCTTTCATGAAAAAATTCTTATATATGAAATTGTCTAAAACGCAAAGGCTTCACGACATTATCCACCGAGCGCGCGGCTCAGCGAATCGGCGGCGGCCTTGAGGTGCGCCAGGGTCTCGTCCATGCCGGCGCTTTCGCTCGACTGGATAAAGGGCATGGTCAGTGCCGCCACGACCGCGATGTCGTTGCGAATGGGGCAGGAGATGTCGGTGATACCTTCGGCATAGCCGCTCTTCACGGCGACATAACCCTTGGCGAGCGCCTCCGACGCCCTGGTTTCGAAGGCCGTCCATTCCTCGGCCGACACGCCGGGGCGTAAGTATTCGGCCCACTTGCGCCGTACTTCGGGCTTCTGGAAGGCGTAGATGACCAGACCCGAGGTCGAACGGCAAAGATGGCGCTGATAGCCCACTCGAACCGAGAAGCCGAGGTCGCCCGGCGCCTCGACGCGCGCCACCACGACCATGCGGTCGTCGGACGCGATAGCCAGGTGACAGGCCTGGCGCGTCTCGTCGCTTAAGCGCTCCATCACCGGCAGGGCGTTGAGCAACAGGTTCTGGTTGGGACCGCGCGACAGGCCGAGCGAAAACAGCTTGTTGGTCAGTTCGAAGCCTTCCGACCGCGTCGACGCCGCCACATAGCCGCGGGTTTCCAGAACCTGGACCATGCGGAAGAGCTCGCTGACCGAGCGGTCGAGCCGGGACGAAATCTGCGACAGGGTCAGCGGCGTACGCGCCGCCGCCAGAAGCTCGAGAACATCCAGACCCTTTTCCAGAGCAGGCGCGCGATATTTTGCCGTCTTGTCGCCAAGAGCCTTGTCCGAGGCGTTTTCGGGGGAAGCAGTATCTGCAGACATGGGATTTCCCGATGCTTTAAAATTCAGGGGAGGGCGTAGACCCGCCGGGCGGTATTACCCAGAATGTCGGTTGTGACATCGGCCGTTTTGCCGTCGAGCCAGGCCTTTGTCCAGTCCAGCCAGTTGCCGTACGGCTGCCGCAGCAGCACGACCGGCCAGTCCGAGCCCCACATGAGGCGCTCGGGCCCGAAGATGGACAATACATGATCGGCGACGGGTCGTGCGTCGTCAACAGGCTGATCCGCACGCATTTCGGTAAACAGGCCCGACAGCTTGCAGGTCACATTGGCATGTTCGGCGACGCGCGCGATCGCCTCGCGCCAGGCTCCCAAATCTCCGGCGGCCAGCGGCGGCTTGGCGCAGTGGTCGATGATGATCGGCAGATCGGGGAAGGTCCTGGCCAGTCGGCCGATGGCCGCCAGGTGACGCGTGAAGACCAGGGCATCGAAGCGTAAGTCCAGCCTGAGAAGCGCTTCCAAGGCCGGCCTGACATTATCGCGCAGGATCCAGTTGTCGTCGGCCAGGCCCTGCAGCATCGGCCGGATGCCCCTGAGCTTGGGGCGCCGGGCCAGTTCGGCCAGACGCTGGGGAGCATCCGGAGCGGCGAGGTCGGCCCAGCCGACCACGCCCTGGATCAGCGGCGTGGCTTCGGCGACGTCGAGCATCCAGTCGGTGTCGATATCGGCGGGCTGCGATTGCACCAGCACGGTGGCGCCGACCCCCGCCGCGCCCGCCACGGCCGTCAGGTCGGCGGTGACGAAGTCGCGGTGGATGGGGGCGAGATCCGGCGTCGGCCATTCATGGCCGTTTTTGCCGATCTGCCACAGGTGCTGGTGCGAATCGACGATCAATGGCCGACTCCCGCCGCCGGTTCGACGCGCTCTTTCGGCGCGCTGAAACCATAGAGCGCCAGCACGACGAAGCAGGCGACCGGCACGAAGATGGCCAGGCGGATCAGGTGGCTGGCGTCCGAGATATAGCCCATGATCGGCGTCAGGATGGCGCCGCCGATGATGCTCATGACCAGCAGAGAGGAGCCGGTCTTGGTCAGCGGCCCCATGTCCTTGAGCGACACGGCGAAGATGGTCGGGAACATGATCGACATGAAGAAGGACGACGCCACCATGCAGTAGAGCCCGTTCTGACCGCCGACCGCCGCCGCATAGGCCGCCAGCCCTATATTGATCACGGCAAAAACGGTGAAGATGCGGATCGGTGACATGACCTTCATCAGGAAGGTGCCGATGAAGCGCCCGGCCGCGAAGGCGACATAGTGATAGATCAGATAGACGGCCGCCGCCTTGTCGTTGAGGGCGACCTCGGCCTGGGCGTATTTGATCGTATAGCTCCAGATGCCGACCTGGGCCCCGACATAGAAGAACTGCGCCACGACTCCCAGCAGGAAGCGCGGGTGTCTGAACAGGCCGCCGATGGCCTGGCCCGCCGTCAGCGACGCCTCGTCGTGGTGCGCCGTGCTGGTGGCGGCCGCTTTGGGGAACTTGCTGATGGCCACCAGCAGCGCCCAGCCCAGGATAACGCAGCCGATGATCAGATACGGCATCTGCACCGCGTGCGCTTCGCGTACGTAGAAGGCGTGCAGCGCGTCCGGCACCGAGGTGTCGAGCTTGGCCTGGGCCGATTCGACGCCGGACAGGATATATTTCTGGCCGATCCAGATGCCGGTCAGGCAGCCGAGCGGATTGAAGGCCTGGGCAAGGTTGAGCCGGAAGGCCGCGCCCTTCGGATCACCGAGTACGGTCATCAGCGGGTTGGCCGAAGTCTCGAGGAAGGCAAGCCCTGACGCGATGATGAACAGTGCCGCCAGGAACGGCAGGTACTGCTGCAGGTCGGCGGCCGGATAGAAGATAAAGGCGCCCAGCGCGAACAGGAGAAGGCCTGTGACGACCGCCGCCTTGTACCCGAACCTGCGCATCAGGAAGCCCGCCGGCAGGGCCAGGACGAAATAGCCGGCGTAAAAGGCCGACTGCACGAGGCCCGACTGCAGGTCGGTCAGTTCGAACGCTTTCTTGAATTGCGGTATCAGCACATCGTTCAGCGCATTGGCCATGCCCCAGAAGAAAAAGAGGCTGGTAATCAGGACGATCGGCCAGAGGCCCGACTTTTCGCCCGACGATTCGTTAGGTGATGCCATATCCATTTGTCTCCTCGCGCGGCCGTCTCGCCGCTTTTGAACAGACCTGATCACATATGAACATTGCGGTCAAATATGAAATTTACTTCGGCTGTGGATTGTGAAAGGTTGTGGCAAAAGGAGGACCCATGCCCGACGCCATCTTCTACTGCCTTGACCTGAAGGACGACCCCGAAATCATAGCCGGCTACCGCAAATGGCACGCTCCCGGGGCAGTGCCGGCGGCTGTCACCCGGTCGATCCGCGACGCGGGGATCGCGGGGCTCGACATCTTCCTCGCGGGCAACCGGCTGGTCATGATGCTGACTCCGGGACCGGACTTCGATCCCGTCAAAAAGGCCGAGGCCGATGCCGCAAACCCTGAGGTCCAGGCCTGGGAAAAGCTGATGTGGGATTTCCAGCAGGCCCTCCCGTTCGCCGCGCCCGGCCAGAAATGGGTGCGGATGGACAGGATCTACGCCCTGTCGGAGCAGCCGTAACGCAGGCGGAGTCAGGGGCCGGCATCCTCTGCCTGGACGACCGTATGGCATTTTTATACGCCCTGTCGGCATTGTGAAGGTGCGCAAGGGGTCGCGGATCGCAGGCGGCCGCGCGTCTTATGATGCAAACGATATGGATGACCAGAACAGCAAACTGATCAAGACCGGCATAGCGGAACTGAATGATATATTGGGCGGAGGACTGCGGCCGAACCGGGTCTACCTCCTGCACGGCAAGCCCGGTTCCGGAAAGACCACGCTCTCGCTGCAATTTTTGCTCGAGGGCATCGCTGGGGGCGAAAAAGTACTTTACGTCACCCTGTCGGAAACCCGCCAGGAACTGATATCGGCGGCGGCGTCGCACGGCTTCAGCCTGGACGGCGTCGAGATCGTCGAACTGATTGCCGAGGACAGCGATCTCGACCCCGACAGCCAGTACACCATGTACCAGCCGTCGGAGATCGAGCTGACCGTCACCGCCAAGGCGATCATGGACGCGATCGAAAAGGTCAATCCGTCGCGCGTCGTCATCGACTCGCTCTCGGAGATCAAGCTGATCGCGCAAAGCGCCCTGCGCTTCCGCCGCCAGACCCTGGCGCTCAAGCAGTTCTTCACCGGCCGCGACTGCACCGTCTTCTTCCTCGACGACAAGACGTCGGGCGACGAGGACCTGCAGGTCGAAAGCATCGCCCACGGCGTCATCAGCCTGGAACAGCTGTCGCCCGAATACGGCGCCGAACGCCGCCGGCTGAAGGTCTCCAAACTGCGCGGCCAGAAGTATCGCGGCGGCTATCACGACTTCACCATCGTTCGCGGCGGCCTCGAGGTTTATCCACGCATTGTCGCGGCCGAGCATTTTGCCGACGTCTCACCCGACACGATCAAGAGCGGCATAGGGGAAATCGACGCCTTGCTGGGCGGCGGCATCGACCGCGGCACCAGTTCGCTTCTGCTCGGACCCGCCGGTGTCGGCAAATCCTCCCTGGCCTTCCAGTACGTCGTCGAGGCGGCGATCAACGGCGACCGCAGCGTCGTCTTCTCGTTCGACGAACGCCTGGACACCATGCTGAAGCGCGCCGACGGCATCGGCATCGGCCTGCGCGACGGTATGAGCAAGGGGCTGATCGATATCCGGACCGTCGACCCGGCCGAACTGTCGCCGGGGGAGTTCGCCCATCGGCTCAGATTGGTGACCGAAGGCAAGGACGGCAAGCCCGGCGTGAAAATCGTCGTCATCGACAGCCTGAACGGCTATCTCAACGCCATGCCGGAAGAACGATTCCTGACGGCGCAATTGCACGAACTCCTGACCTACCTCGGTCATCTCGGCGTCACGACCTTCCTGGTGGTGGCGCAGTTCGGCCTGCTCGGCAATGCGATGACGACGGCCATCGACACCAGCTACCTGGCCGACAACGTCATCCTTTTCCGGTATTTCGAAACCAATGGCGAGGTCAGGCAACTGATATCGGTGGTCAAGAAACGCAGCGGACATCACGAACGGACGCTGCGGGAATTCTCGATCGGCAGCACCGGACTGTCCATCGGCCCGCCCCTGTCCAACTTCCAGGGCGTGTTGACGGGCACGCCCTACAAGGTCGACCTGGCCAGCCAATGACGTCTTCCGGCCCCCCTGTCCCAGGCCTTGAAAAGCGTGTCCTGATCCTGCCGCCGACACGGAAGGACGGGGACATGACCGTACGCCTGCTGAACAGCAACGGCATCGCCTGCCAGATCTGCGGGTCGCTCAACGAAGTTTGCGAGGCGCTGGAATCGGGCGCCGGCGCGGCGCTGCTGGCGCAGGAGCACGTGCTGGCGGGCGGCGGTGACAGGCTGCGCGCCGTCCTGCGCCAGCAGCCGCAATGGTCGGATATCGCCGTCATCCTGCTGACGCCGCCGGGGCCCGACACGGCGACGACGATCGACCGCCTGGGCCAGATCGGTCACATGACGCTGATCAAGCGGCCGGTGCAGCTGGCCAACTTCATTACCACGATCCGGTCGGCCCTGCGCGACCGCGAACGGCAGTACGGCATCCGCGACTACCTGGCCGAGCGCAACCGGCAGGCCGAGACCCTGAACGACGCGCTGCAGCGCGCCAACGCCGCCAATACGGCCAAGAGCGAATTCCTGGCGAATGTCAGCCACGAGATCCGCACGCCGATGAACGCCATCATCGGCCTGTCGCACATCCTGGCGCGCAGTTCGCCGCTGACGGCCAACCAGCGCAAATATATCGATACCCTGCAGACCAGCGGCGAGAGCCTGCTGATGCTGATCAACGACCTGCTCGATGTCGCCAAGATAGAGGCCGGCGGCATAGAGATCGAGACGATACCGTTCCAGCTCGACCGGATGATCAGCGAAGTGGCGTCGATGTTGTCGGTCAAGGCATCGGAAAAGGCCCTGTTCCTGACGGTCGACACCGCCGATGTCGCCGGCCGCTGGTTTGCCGGCGATCCCACGCGGCTGCACCAGATCGTCACCAATCTCACCAGCAACGCGGTCAAGTTTACACGCGAGGGCGGCGTCAGGATCAGCGCAAGGCGCGACGGTCCGGGCGTCTCCATCGCCGTCGCGGATACGGGGGTCGGAATCGACGCCGAAAAGGTCGGCCGCATCTTCGAGAAGTTCACTCAGGCCGACAGCACCGTTACCCGCCAGTACGGGGGCACGGGACTGGGCCTGGCCATCAGCAAGGGATTGGCGGAACTGATGGGCGGTACGATCACGGTCGACAGCCGCGTCGACAAGGGCTCAACCTTCGCCATCATCGTGCCGCTCGTCGAAGTCCCGGGGCCCGAAAGCAGGGCGCCGTCGGGACCCGAGGCCGTGGAGCAGGGAAACGGCGGCCATCTGCTGCTGGCCGAGGATCACCAGCCGAACGTACTGGTGGCCAAGACGTTCGCTGAGATGTTCGGCTATACGGTCGACGTCGCCGATAACGGGCGGCAGGCCGTCCTCATGTGGCGCACGGGCCGGTACGACCTGATTCTGATGGATGTGCAGATGCCTGAGATGGATGGATTGCAGGCCACGCGCGCCATCCGCGAGTTCGAGCGCACACATGGCCGGGCGCCCATTCCCATTATCGGCATGACGGCGCATGCGCTCGACAGCGCCCGCGAGCGCTGCCTGGATGCCGGCATGAACGACTATATTTCGAAGCCCTTCTCCCCGGGCGACCTTCAGGCCAGGATCACGCGATTGCTCAAGGCGCCGGCCGGGAGTACCGTGAAGGCCTGACGACTCGGGAACCCGACATGAAAAGCCATATCCTGGCGCTCGACCAGGGCACGACGTCGAGCCGCGCCATCGTCTTCGACGCCTCAGGGACGGTCAAGGCGATCGCGCAGAAGCCGTTCCGCCAGATATTCCCGGAACCCGGCCTTGTCGAACACGACGCCAACGAGATCTGGAGCACGCAGATCGGCGTGGCGCAGGAGGCGATTGCCGCCGCCGGGCTCACAGCCGCGGACATCGCCGCCATCGGCATCGCCAACCAGCGCGAGACGACGGTGGTGTGGGAGCGGGCCACCGGCAAACCCATTCACAACGCCATCGTCTGGCAGGACCGGCGCACGGCGGGTATCTGCGATGGTTTGCGCGCCGCCGGGCATGAAGACACCTTCCGCAAAAAGACGGGCCTGCTTCTCGACCCGTATTTCAGCGGGACGAAGCTCAAGTGGATTCTCGATCATGTCGATGGCGCCCGCGCCCGGGCGGAACGCGGCGAGCTTGCCTTCGGCACGGTCGATTGCTGGCTCCTGAACCGGCTTAGCGGCGGTGAATTGCACATTACCGACGCCAGCAATGCCAGCCGCACCCTGATGTTCGACATCCATGCCGGGCAATGGGACGACGCGTTGCTGTCGATCCTCGATATCCCGCGCGCGCTGTTGCCAGAGGTGCGCGGCAATTCCGAGCTCTATGGCGAGACGGCGCCCGGCCTGTTCGGCGCGCGCATCGCCATTTCCGGCATGGCGGGCGACCAGCAGGCGGCGACCTTCGGCCAGGCCTGCCTCGATCCCGGCATGGCCAAGAACACCTATGGCACGGGCTGCTTCCTGCTGATGAACACGGGACCGGAGGCGAAGGAAAGCCGCAACCGGCTTTTGACGACGCTGGCCTGGCAGATGGCCGGCAAACGCACCTACGCGCTCGAAGGCTCGGTCTTCGTCGCCGGCGCGGCCGTGCAGTGGCTGCGCGACGGCCTCGGCATCATCCGGTCGAGCGACGAGATGGGACCGCTGGCGGCATCCGTACCCGATACCGGCGGCGTCGTCTTCGTACCGGCCTTTACAGGGCTGGGCGCGCCGCAATGGGACGCCTATGCGCGCGGGACGATCGTCGGTTTGACCCGCGGGACGACGAAAGCCCATATCGCGCGCGCCGTGCTCGAAGCGATCGCCTGCCAGTCGGCCGAACTGCTCGACGCCATGAAAGCCGACAGCGGCGTCGCCTGTCCCGAACTGCGCGTCGACGGCGGCGCGGCCGGCAACGACCTGCTGATGCAGATCCAGGCCGATTTGCTGGGGGTGCCGGTGGTGCGGCCGAAAGTCACCGAAACGACCGCCTTGGGCGCGGCCTGTCTGGCGGGTCTGGCGGCCGGTGTGTGGACAAGCGCCGACGACTTGCGCGGACAGTGGCAGGTCGACCGCGTGTTCGAGCCCGCGATATCGGCCGATGCCCGCGAGAGCCGTCTGGCCCTCTGGCGCAAGGCCGTGTCGCGAAGCCTTTCTTGGGCGGACGCCTGATGGCGGACGATCCCCGCCGCGCCATCGTCGATGCGGCGCGCGCCGATCGCATCTGGGACGTAATTATCATCGGCGGCGGCGCCTCGGGCCTCGGCGCGGCGGTCGACGCGGCGACGCGCGGCTATGCGACCCTGCTGCTCGAAGCGCACGACTACGCCAAGGGCACCAGCAGCCGTTCGACCAAGCTGATCCACGGCGGGGTGCGCTATCTCGCCCAGGGCAACATCCATCTGGTGCACGAATCGCTGCACGAGCGCGGGCTGCTGCGGCGCAACGCACCGCATCTTGTCCACGATCTCGGATTTCTGGTCGCGGCCTACCAGGGCTGGCGGTTGCCGTTTTACGGCGCGGGGCTCAAGCTTTATGACGCCCTGGCCGGGCGGCTGAACCTGAAGCCGAGCCGGCTTCTGACACGCGCCGGCGCTCTGGGTCATGTGGGGACGCTGAAGTGGGCGGGGCTTAAAGGCGGCATCCTCTATTTCGACGGCCAGTTCGATGATGCGCGCCTGGCGGTCACCTTGCTGCGCACCTTTGAAGACCATGGCGGGGTGGCGCTGAATGCCGCGGCCGTCACGGGCCTGATCAAGACCGCCGGCCGCATAACGGGCGTCGAGGTTCGTGATGTCGAGACGGGCGAAACGTTCGAAGCACAAGGCAGCGTGGTGATCAACGCCACCGGCATCTTCGCCGACAGTGTGCGCCATCTCGACGATCCTGCCGCCGAACCCCTGCTGTCGCCCAGCCAGGGTGTGCATGTCGTCGTGCCCAGGCGCTTCCTGCCCGGCGATACGGCCCTGATGGTGCCGAGGACCGAGGACGGCCGCGTGCTTTTCGCCGTGCCGTGGCATGGCCGGGCGCTGATCGGCACGACCGATACGCCGGTGCCGGAAATCGCAATCGAACCGCGCGCGCTTGACGCTGAAATCGACTTTATCCTCAGGACGGCGACCGCTTATCTCGATCCGGCGCCCTCGCGCGGCGATATCCTCAGCGTGTTCGCGGGACTGCGGCCACTGGTCAAGGCAGCGCCCGGCGAAGACACGAAAAAGCTGTCGCGCGACCACCTGATCCGCGTGTCGGACAGCGGGCTTGTGACCCTGACCGGCGGCAAGTGGACGACCTATCGCCGCATGGGGCAGGACGTTGTCGACCGCGCCGCGATCGTCGGGGGATTACACACCGCCGCGTGCGTGACCGAGGACCTGCATCTGCACGGGCATGACGCGGATGCGTGCGACGACCACTGGCGCGTCTATGGCGCCGATGCGCACGCCGTGCGCGCCTTGCCGGGCGGTGACCGTCTGCTGCACGACGGCCTGCCCTATGTCGAGGCCGAGGTTCGCTGGGCCGTGCGTTTCGAACAGGCGCGGACGGTCGAGGACGTGCTGGCGCGGCGGCTGCGCGCTCTGCTGCTCGACGCCCGGGCCGCCGCCGCCATGGCGCCGCGCGTCGCCGGGATAGTGGCTGAGGAGCTTGGCCGGGATGCGGGCTGGCAGGCGGGGCAGGTAGAGGCGTTTGCGGAATTGGCGGAGGGGTATTTGGCGCAATGACTACCTTCTTATACCTCCCCGTTTTTTATGAAAACGGGGAGGTATAAGATGCCCTAACTCCCGAACGGTTTGGCCGTCGCGAACGTCACGCTCGGTGGGACCTTGAAGGCACTTTCCGGATCGGGATGCGCCGGGTCGAAATGCGGAAGGCCGTCGACCACGGCGTCCGCCACTTTCAGGTTATGGCTACGCAGGCCTTCGACGATGATCTTGGCCAGCTCGTACGCGCCATAGGGGCTGTGGTGGGTCATGTCGACCTTGGCGTAATCCGGCGTATGCTCGAACAGGGCCAGCGACGGTTTTTCGCCGAGCGCTTCGTACAGCACCTTGCTTTCGGCATTGAGGTCGATCAGCACGGCGCCGCTGGCTTGAGCCGCCTCGCGCGCCATCTGCGGATATTCCTCGAGGCTGTTGACGACGACGCCGTTTTCGAAGCTGTGGCGGTTCATCGGCGTGACGATGACGGCGGTTGCGCTCTTCGCCTTGACCTTCGTCGCCCAGTCGATCAGTCCGGCCTTGTATTTTTGCGCGGCCTGCGCGTCCTTCGCCTTTTCCTTCATGTCGTTATGGCCGAACTGCACGATGAAGACGTCGCCCGGCTTGATCAGCGACAGGATCTTGTCGAAACGGCCGCGGCTTATGCTGGAAGACACGCTTTCGCCCGACTCGCCGTGATTGGCGATGGCGACTGCCGGCTTGAAGAAGCGGGGCAGCATCTGGCCCCAGCTGGCGTAGGGCTCGCCCGACTGGTCGCACACCGTTGAGTCGCCGAGGAGATATATGGTCGGCACGGTGACCGGCTCGACCGCGACTTCACGGACCGCCGGCGTACCGTCGAATTCGAGCGTGATGCGGCTGTCCCAGGCGCGGCCTTCGGTTTCGCTTTCGCGCGGCGTCTTCAGTTTGACGCTGGTCCCGTCGGGCATGAGGGGCGTACGTACATTGACGACAAAGCTCCGCGTCGTTTTTCCGCCGGCAGGTACGGCAGCGGTTTCAACCATCAGCCGGCGCAGCTCGGCCTTGACGGTGGTGTCGGACGGCTGGTCGCCACCCAGCGTCACCGTCACGCGGTAATTGCCTTCGGGCGCATCGAAGCTGAAGAAGAAGGGGCGGTCGCCCGCGCTTGTCGCCGAAATGGCCGGCGCGTCGCCTTCGAAGCCATAGCCGCGCGCCGCATCGTAGGCGCTATCGACGCGGACGGCGCCGGCGGGGACCTTCGCATCCGTCCCGAAGACGAAATCGCGGTGTGTCTGGGCGGAGGCCGGTGAGGCGAGAACCGCAAGGGCGGCGGACAGATAGAGGGTCTTCATGGTTTCGTTTCCGGGGTGATTGAAAGGCCGATGATTTGTGCGTCTTCGAGCGCCACGGCATTGGGAGCGGTGACTTTCGAATGGCTGAATGTCGTGCCGCGCACATGGCTGATCGATCCGGCGCTGCCGGCGGTGATGTCCACCTGGTCGAAATGCATGTCCCGCAAGGGTGCGTCAGCATAGGCTTCGATGCTGAAGGCCGTCTGCGCGGTGGCTTTCACATTGCGGATATCGATGTCGCGGACGTGCGGCATGCCCTTGTCGGCCGGCACCGGTGTCGCCAGGACCTGCCAGTGCGCCGGCACGGGATTCGTGCCCGCCGGGATCGTGGCGTAGCTGTAGGACGGATTCCAGTTCAACTCGACACGCACGGCCGCGCGGGCGCCCGCGATATCGAGGTCGTGGATGCGAATGTTCGACACCGTGCCGCCGCGCGTATGCGCCGACTTGAACCAGATGCCGCTGCCGACCGGGCCCAGGACCTTCAGGCCATAGACCTCTACGTCGCGGATGCCGCCCGACGTCTCGCTGCCGAAAGTGATGCCGGCCGCCGCGGCGCGGATCGTGGAATTGCGCACCACCACATGCTCGGTCGGGCGGTTGACGCGCAGGCCGTCGGAATCGCGCCCGGCCTTCAGGCACAGGGCGTCGTCGTTGACGTCGATATCGGCGTTTTCGACCAGGATGTCGTGCGAGGAATCGATGTCGATGCCGTCGGTCGACGGTCCCTTGCCGTCGATATTGTTGCGGATGGTCACGCCCGATACGTGCACGTCGTGCGAATAGACGAGCTGCACCGTCCAGAAGCCCGAGCGGATGAGGTTCAGTCCGCCACCCAGATCGACGCGGGCCGAGTTATAGACCTGGATCAGGCGCGGGCGTTCGGCATCGTAGTCCGACGCCCAGCGCAGGCCCCTTGGCTCATAACTTTGGCGCAGCGTGCGGTAGCTGTCCCAGAAGATCTTGCCGTTGCCGTCGATCGTGCCTTCGCCGGAAATCCTGACGTCGCTCTGGCCGTACACATTGATCAGGGCCGCCGGCCAGGTCATTTCGATGCCGGCGATGCGCGTGGGCATGCGCGGATAGGCGTCGAGCGTCTGGCGGCCGGTCAGAGTCGCGCCCCTGTCGAGATGCAGTTCCATGCCCGACTTCAGGAACAGCGAACCCGTCAGATAGGTGCCGGCAGGGACGATCAGCGTTCCCTGTTTCGCCGCCGTGGCGTCGATGGCGGCCTGTAACGCGGCGGTGTCGTCGGTCGTGCCGTCGCCCCTGGCGCCGAAGTCGCGGGCATCGACCGTGGTGGCGGTGATCCCGCGTGGGCTCGCCGGATTGACGTCCGCGTGCGCGGGCAGGGCGAAGGCAAGCGCCAGGAGAAGCGGGGCGCATTTCATGGTTCGGTCACCAGGGCAGGGGCGCTGAGGAGGCCCGACGGCAGGGGCTGGAGATTGTCCATGCCCTGCGCCGTGAAGCGTTCGCCGTATTTGGCCTTGAGCGCCGAATAGTCGGGTTTCGGCCGGCCGGCCAGTTCGTTGATCGCCGTGTTCGACACCCGGATTTCGATATGGTTGGTTCCGGGATGGACAAGGCCTTTCAGGCTGACGGTAAAGGGCGCGCTCCATACCGATCCGGCCCGTTTGCCATCGACATAGATTTCGGCGGCTTCGCGCACAGGCGGATCGAGCAGGGCCTGCGTACCCGGCGAGCGGCCGTGCGGGACGACGACCGTACCGGGGCCGAAGTCGAGCGTTGTCAAACCAGACGCAATGTCGTTGCGCGAAAGCGCGACGTCACGGCTGTAGATTGCCGTCCCCGAGTAGTGTGCCGTGTCCGGATTGTCCGTCCACGACGACAATACGGCGGCCGGGTGTGCGGGCTGGTCCTTGAAGGCGACGCGCCAGCCGCCGTTCAACACCTTGCGTCGCGCTTTGACGGTGGCCGTCTTGATCGCCGGCGCGGACGCGGCCTGTCCAAAGACGAAAACACGCGACTCGTAGGGCGCCAGTGTTACCTTTTGTCCCGGCGTCCAGCTGCGGACCGTTCCGGTGCGTGCGTCCCACGCCTGCGCGGACGGAGTGGCGGCGCGGAACGTCGGTGTCATCGTCACCGGCTGGTTGGTCGTGTTGGCGACGAAGTAGAGATCGCCGCCGGCCAGCTTCCTGTGTACGAATCCCACGCCTTGGGGGGCGCCCGATACATCCGGCGGCGTCAGCGATGTCAATGTCTCGCCGACTTTTGTCTCGGTGATCTGGCGGCCCGCAGCGGTGCTGTCGACACTCAGCACGATCCCGCCCTTTTGCGCAAAATCGGCAATGGCCTTCTGGCTTTCGGCATCGAGGCGCGTGACCTTGGGCAGGATCAGCACATTATGGCCAATGCCCCTTGCCCGGATCGAGGCTGCATCGACATAGTCGAAATTGTAGCCGGCATCGAGGATCTGCTCCGTCAGGCCGGGCGTGACGTAACCGTCCATCTGACCGTTGATCGTCGCCTTGCCGGGCGTGATATGCGCCAGCGCATCGTCTTCGGGCAGGAAGATCGCGATGTCGGCCACCGGCTCGCCCTGGCGCAGAAGATAGCTCATCCGCGTCAGATAGCGCGTGACGTCCGGCATGACGCCCCACCACGGATTGTGGTCGTTGAAGACGGCGGCGGCGTAGAACGCCCAGCCGGGCTCCCCCGCTTCGGGCGGTGAATACGGCCAGCCGTGGGCGACGAACTGGTTGACGCCTTCCAGCATCAGCGTGTCGGCCTCGGCCTTGATGTCGAGCGGCGTGGCCCGAAACGCACCCGCGTGCAGCCACGTCCAGCTTTCGGCCGAGGTCACCGGATTGCCCGAGATGTGGTTGGCCGACGACGCCCAGCGCGTACTGGTAAAACGTCGCCAGTCCGCGCCTTCGCCTTCGGGCAGGTCGATCAGCGCCTGCGACGACAGGGCGACCGGCGGAAAGCCGTAGACCTGGGCGCGGAACTTCGTGTCGTGCGCTTTCGCCCACGCTTCGACGGGCTTGAGGTAGCGCTCCTCGACCAGCTCCTGAAGCGTCAGGCCCCAGTCGCGGCGGACATTCGCGCTGTCGGGGCGATCGGTGAACAGGGCCGGCAGAAGCGGCGCCAGATCATAGCCCCGGCGTTTCCGGAACTCAGGCAACAGGTCGCCCGTCCAGTCGGCGCCATAGACCTCAAGGCTGTCGCTGAACACGGCGTAGGGCGGCTCAGCGAACGCGGTCATCAGCCGGTCGGCGACGGCGTGCAGGTGCGTTTGCACGGCCTCGGCATTCATGTGGTCGAGCACATAACCTTCGGCGCCGACCGTCGGGCGCTTGACCTGCTGGCCGGTCGGCGATTGCACGAACAGGAAGACGGTCGCGCCCTTCGCTGCCGTCACATGGTCGCCGGACATGGCCAGCGGTGCGGCCGAGGCCAGATCCGGACCAGCGAAGGCCGCGATCCGCTTTTCGCCGGCGGTGAGCGCGGGCAGGGTGACGTCGCCGCTGTCGCCGGCTGGCAGGCTGACCACGCGGATATGCGCCGACGCGAGGTCCAGCGTGACATGCGGCCCGCCATAGGGCCAGCCTGAACCCAGCGTCAGGTCGACGCGCAAGCCCTCGGCGCGGCCGGTATCGCTGGCCAGCCGCACGGCCTTGAGGAAGGCGTCCGACAGGTAAGGGAGATTGCCGTCCAGGGCGAGCGGATAGACGGGTTGCAATTCGAAGCCGCCGAAGCCGCCCGCCTTCATCGCCTTGATCTCGCGCAACGTTTCGTCCGATTCGACGTGACCGCCGAACCACCACCAGCGCACCATCGGCCGCGCCTCGGGCGGCGGGTTGGCGAAGCCCCCGGCGAGCGTCCCCGCGCCGGCCGGTCCGGCCAGAGCCAGCAACAGCGCCGCCCACCCCGCGCGCATCAGAAGCCGCCCTTGTCGATCGTGGCAATTGTCCTGTCGGGAACCTCGCGGCTGCCGAAGGCGCGGAAGCCCCTGACGCCGTCAAAGGCGAAGTTGGGCGCACCCGACGGGAACTTGACGAACGAGGCGTCGAACCCGTCGACATCTTTCAGCCAGACGGCCGGCCGCGCGTCGGGGGCGCGCACCGTCACCTCGACGTGGCTCAGCTCGACGTTTTTGGCATGGCGCGCGAACAGGCCGGTCGCCGGCAGCGGGCCGAACATGCCGGGGTCGGGATACTTGTCTTCATTGTCGGGCGGCAGGAGCGCGGCGGCTGCCGCATCGCCGCCGCCCGGCTGGTCGAAAAAGACATTGCTGATCTTGACGTCCTCTATGCCGTGGCCGTCGACGCCCGCCAGGATCATGGGGAAGGGCGATTGGCTCTGGCAGGTCACATTGTCGATGGTGACGCGCTTGAGGGTGCCGACCGGAATATCCTTCGGCCCGCGCATACGGCGGCCAAGCCTGAGGAAAATCGGCGCGCTCAACACGTCGCGCATGGTCAGGTTGGTGACGGCGATGTCTTCCAGGATCGCGCCGTCGACCGTCTCCAGCGCCAGGCCCCAGCATTTTTCGAAGATGCAGTTGCTGATGGCGATGTTCTTGAAGCCGCCGTTCGATTCCGTACCGCACTTGATGCGCCCCAGGCGCCAGGCGCCGCTCTTGTCGTCGAGTAGCTTGAATGTGCCGTCGACGACCGAGCCCACGACATAGCTGCCGGTGACATAACAATTGGAAATTGTAAGGTTTTCGGTCGGTCGGGCATAGCCGAGCGCAAAGCTCGACTTGGGGCAGATACCATCGTCAAAGGGCGAATTGACCGTGCAGTTCGATACATGGACATTGCGGCAGCAGTCGATGTCGAACCCGTCGCGGTCGGTATCGACCGTCAAATTGTCGATCGTCATATTGTCGACGCCGGTGGCCAGCAGCGCGAAATGGCCGCCCTTCAGGATGGAGAAGTCACGCAACTGCACGCCGTGGCAGTTCTTGAGCGCGATCGCCTTGTTGCCGACGCCCGGCAGTTCGGCCCTGGGCAGATTCTTGTCCTCCTTGTGACCGCGACTGAGACCCTTTCCCCAGATCAGGCCGTCGCCCAGGATGGCGATGTCGTGCAGGCCTTCGCCATAGATCAACGAATTGCGCCAGTGGTTATGGCCGTAGTCCTGGAAGGGCTCTACGCCCGCGTCCTGCGGTTCGGCCATGTCATAGCCGGCGCTGGTCGTCCCTTCGAGCGGCACCGGTGCGGCCAGAATCACCGCGCCGCGATCGAGATAGAGGGTGACGCTGCTTTTCAGGTGGATCGTATAGCTGGCGTACGTGCCGGCGGGGAAGAAGACCGTGCCGCCGCCGCGCGCCGAGGCGGCGGCAATGGCCCGGTCGATGGCCGGCGAATCAATCGTTGTTCCGTCGCCCCTGGCGCCGAAATCGCGGACGTCGATCAGGCCTGGCGAGAGCAGGGGAGAGATGGGTTTGGCGAGCGCGCCCGTAGCGGCAAGGCCCAAAAGTCCGGCGGCCCCGGCGATCACACGACGACGATTCAGCATGGTTTCATCCCGATTTCCGATATGGCATGTCTATTTTTGCGCGGAGTAGGCACAGTCTGCGACGGCCCGTCGACGATTGCACGTGAAAAAGTGCGCCGTCCGGCGCGGACGGATGCAAAATTTTGCGTTATCATGATCGAAAATGATTTGGAACTGTGGCGGCTCAAGGGGGGCGGCCGGGGAGACGAAACGAATGCAAAAACTGAAACTGACGGTCGCCGGCGCGGTTGCGGCGCTTCTGGTGGCGGCGTCCGCCGACGCCCAGGTACCGGACACGCCCCTGCCGCGCTTCGACCCGAACGCGGTGCCGCCCGCGGCCGACGTCATTTCCGCCATGAAACGCGAAGCCTCGGCCGAAGTGGTGCGCCTCAAGGCCATCGACGCGGCGCCGGACACCGCGCGCGAACGCGGCGGCGGGGTCAGCCCCAACTGGGTGTCGGCGACCTTCTTCATCGGCGCCATGCGGCTGACGCGCATGAGCGATGCGCCGGACGTGCTCGACTATACGCTCAAGATCGCCCAGCGCTACAATTACGCCCTGCGGACGGGCGGAGCGCCTGTAAATCTTGTCAATGCCGACGACCAGGCGCTGGGCGACGTCTATGAGGACATCTATCTGCGCCAGGGGTTGCCGGGCGTGCTGATGCCGACGCAGCAGCGGCTCGACTATACGGTGCCATACCTCAGGAAGGACCCGCAGCCCGGGCGGCTGGTATGGTGGTGGTGCGACGCGCTCTTCATGGCGCCCGCCGTCTATGCGCGCATGTCGGCAATCACCGGCGATTCCAAATATATCGACGCCATGGACGTGCAGTGGTGGCGGACCTACGACCGGCTGTGGGACGATCGCGAACACCTGTTCGCCCGCGATGAGCGCTTCGTCACGCGGGTGGATGAAAATGGCCACAAGATCTTCTGGTCGCGCGGCGAAGGCTGGGTGCTGGCCGGCCTGGCGCGCTTGCTCGAAGCCATGCCGGCCGACTATCCGTCGCGTCCGCGCTATGTGAAGGTCTACCGGCAGATGGCGGAGAAGATCATAACCCTGCAGCAGCCCGACGGCCTGTGGCGGTCGAGCCTGCTCGACACCCAGGCCTTTCCGGAAGCCGAAACCTCGGGCACCGCGCTCGATACGTTCGCGCTGGCCTTCGGCATCAATCACGGGCTTCTGGATCGCAATACCTACCTTCCGCATGTGACGCGGGCGTGGGCCGGCCTTCAGGACTATATCCTGCCGAACGGGGTTCTCGGCCAGGTCCAGACGGGCGGCGACCAGCCGGTGCCGACGCGGCGCGAGACCATCGGCCTCTATGCCAGCGGGGCCTATCTGCTGGCGGGCTCGGAAGTCGCCAAACTGAACGACCCGGTGTCGCCCCTGCCGCTGGCTGTGACACCGCCGGCCGCCATGACCCAGGTAGCGTCCGATATGGGCCCGTCGCGCCCGCCGTCGACACCGGCCGAGGCGAAGGAAGAGCAGCGCCGTGTTCTGGAACGTCAGGCGGTCAAGGCCCTGGCCTACGACCCCGTGACCGACGATCCGGACTATACACCCGTTTACAATATGGGTACAAAGGTCCAGAAACAGGGAAGAACCAAATGACCATTCCGTCCAAAGTCCTTGTTCTTTCGGCCTGCGTTTTCATGGCCGCCCCGGTCTTTGTATCGTCAGCCGGGGCGATCGAACCCGTGCCGATGCCGAAGATCGTCAAGCCGATGGATCCGCCCGCCAGCACGGCGCCCGCGGCGTTTGCCGGCATCGCGCCTTACCGCTATGACGACGTTCTGTGGGAAAACGACCGCATCGCCCATCGTCTCTACGGCCATGCGCTCGAGGCTTATGAGCCGCCGTCAGGCTCGGGTCTCGACGCCTGGGGCAAGAATGTCCGCTGGCCCTTCATGGAGCGCCAGCTGCATACCGGCCAGCAGCACGACTATCATGGCGAGGGCCTGGACTTCTACGATGTCGGCGGCACGCGCGGCATGGGCGGCCTCGGCATCTGGTACGACAACAAGCTGTGGACGTCGCGCAATTACATAAAGGCGCGCATCCTCAATCCTGGCCCCAGGGAGGCAAGCTTCGAGGTCGACTACGCGCCGTGGCCGGTCGATGTCGGCAGGAAGGTCTGGGAAACGCGCCGCTTCACCCTGCCGGTGGGCACCAATTTCACCCGCATGGTCTCGACCATCAGCTCGGACAGCCAGGCCCCGCTGGTCGTCGGCATCGGTATCGAAAAGAAACCGATCGCCAACCTCGGCAAGGGCACATTTACGGCAGACCGCGCCACCGGCCGCTTCATCTGGTGGGGGCCGACCGACCCCGAGAAAGGCACAATGGGCACGGCCGTCATGGTCGATCCCGCCATGATCGCCGACGTCAAGGAAGACGCCGACAACTATCTGGTGCTGATCACGGTCATGCCGGGGAAGCCGTTCGTCTATTATGCCGGCGCCGCCTGGGACAAGGGGCTGGACTTCCGCACCCAGGCCGACTGGCTGGCCTATGTGCGGGCGCAGACGCCGGACTTCAAACCGTAGCAATAGGCGGAGGCGAGGGTGGGCAATCCCACATTTTGGGCACATAGCAAAAACCGCGATATAAGTACCACATATTCGTTCTGATTATCGGTTCATTGTTCCGTATATATGGACGGCATCCCACGATGCGGTTAATCATGTCTCTATAACAGCCGGCATGATAAAAAGGCCGGGGCCGGGAATCAGGGGTAGGCAATGGAGGACGGGACTTCCGATATCGTCGCCTGGGTCAGCTCGAACGTTCTTCCGTTCGAGGCCGAGCTGCGCGGCTGGCTGCGCAACGTGCTGAACGACGCCCATGAGGTCGACGACCTTGTCCAGGACGTCTATTGCCGTATGTTGAACCTGTCTTCGGTCGCCCATATCGGCGAGCCGCGTGCCTATCTCTATCAGGTCGCGCGCAGCCTGATCATCAACCGCCTGCGCCGCCGTGCCATCGTGCGCATCGACACCGTCCAGAACATGGACGAGGTGGGCGGTTTCGACGCCGGCCCGTCGCCGGAACAGGTCACCATGGCGCGTGCCGAGCTGAAATGGGTGCTGGGCCTGATCGCCAACCTGCCCGAGCGCTGCAAGGAAGTCTTCCGCCTGCGCAAGATCTACGGCCTGTCGCAGGCCGAGACGGCCCGCGCGCTCAGCGTCAGCGAAAATGTCGTCGAGAAAGAGACGATGCGGGGCTTGAGCCTTATCTCCGAAACGGTCGCCCGCGTCGGCATCGCCGACTATGCCGCCGTGCGCAAGGCCAAGGCCAAGCGCGCCGCGAGTTGACGATGGGCATTGGGGATCGAATGAGACGGTTAGGGGTGTGTGGGCTAGTCCTGTTCGTTGCATCGTTGCTGCCTGCCGCCTCCGCCCACGCCCAGCGCCGCTACATCAATGACGAATTCGGTCTTTCTGTCGTCTTTCACGGGCCGGTAGCCGGGCGCGTCTGTGAGGGCCTGTCGGGAGGTCATCCCCACGGCTTCTATGCCTGGTACGGCAGTTCGCGGGGGTGTAGCCGCGATGACGACCTTCCGCAGTCCGCTGCGGCCATCGGCATCTATGCGTCCTACAATTCGCTCGGCGCACAGAAGGCGGGCGGAGCGCTGGACGGTCGCTGCAATTTTTCGCTGCCGACACATATTGTGAAAGAGATAAAGGCCTTGTCATTCCGCGGCCGGCCTTCTTTTGCATGTGCAAGTAAGCAGCGGGACGGAACGATTGCCCTATCCGTTGTTACTCTGGCCGGACCCTGGGACGATGAGACGGTGCCGGGCCATCGGATCAGGTCGATCGAATACGAGGCGTCGCTGGTTGTGACGCGGCCGCAAGACATCGCGCGCAGGATGGCGCTTTTCAAGGCGTTCCTGCACGACGCTCGGATCAGGGCTCCGCGATAGTCCCCGGCATCATGCTGCCGGCCCCATAATAAATGTGAATTTTTCTTGTCGTTTCGTGGCGGAAAATCTCTCCGCGCGTGTTTCCTTACCCGAGGGCGATCAAACAGCCCCGCATCATAAAAAACTCTGAACCGGGTAAGAGAGGAAAACGCCGAATGCATGCGAAGCAGAGGGGTATGGTCATGGGCAGCCTGATGGCTGCCGTCAGCGTCCTGGCCGTCACGGCCGGCACCGCGTCCGCGCAGGGCACCGAAAAGCGCTTCAATATTCCGGCCGAACCGGCCGCTGCCGCGCTCAAGGACTTCGCGCACCAGTCGGGTCTTCAGGTCCTGGCCGCCAGCGCCGATCTCAATGGCGTCACCACCAATGCCGTTACCGGCAGCTTCCAGCCGCGCGAGGCCCTGCAGCGCCTCGTCGACGGCAAGGGCCTCGAAATCCGCACGGACGCCAATGGCGCGATGCTGGTGGTCAATGCCCGTGCCCAGGCCGCCAGCGGCACGGCGGCCTCCGCCGAAGCCCCTGCCGTCGCTACGGCCGACCAGTCCGTGGTCGTCGTTACCGGCTTCAAGAAAAGCTATGCCGACGCCGTGCGCATGAAGCGCAACGCGGTCGGCATCACCGACTCGATCTCGTCCGACGGCCTTGGCCGCTTCCCCGACCTCAATGTCGGCGAGGCCGTGCAGCGCATCCCCGGCGTGCAGATCAACCGCGAAGCCGGGTCGCGCGACGCCACCATCAACCTGCGCGGCCTGCCGGGCACCTATGCGCGCACGACGCTGAACGGCCTGGCCTTTGCCGAGCCGATCCTCGATTCCTCGACGCCGCTCGGCGCCTTCAATTCCGATATCTTCTCGGCGATCTCGATCATCAAATCGCCGTCGGCAGCGGACCAGCCGGGCGGCCTGTCGGGCAATGTCGACCTGCAGATCGCCCCGGCGCTGGGCCGCAAGGACGGCGGCTTCTTCAAGCTGTCGAACGAATACGACACGCTGGGCAAGCTTTCGAGCCCGGCCATGACGCTGGGCTACAACAAGCATTTCAGCCCGGACCTGGCGGTGTTCGGCGTGGTGGCCTTCAAGAACGAAAAGTTCCGCCGCGACTCAATCAACTTCCCGCAATATACGGCGCTGACCCCCAATACGACGCCCAACTTCCTCAGCCGTTACGCGGACTATTATGCTCCGGCCGCGACGTCATGCGCGTCCGGCCAGCAGTGCACGACCGGCGGCACGGGCCTGTTGTCGAAATCGGGCGTGTTCGCGCCGACCGACATTCGCCAGGTCGTCAAATATAACGAAGGCACCCTGGTCACCGCGGCCGGCGGCGTCGAATACAAGCCCAACGACAATCTGAAGCTCGGCGTCAGCGGTTTCCTGACCGAACGCGACCTCAAGAAGAACTATACCGACATCATCGACATCGACATGCGCAACGCCAAGACGGTGCTCGATCCGACATCGGCGCCGTTCAAGCTGGCCGACGGCAATTATTACGTCAACCAGTACAATTTCTCGAATACCAGCGTGTACGACTCCTTCCGTTCGGAGCCTCTGGTCGAAAGGACCTGGGGCCTGAACGCCAATGCCGAATGGAAGAGCGACGACTGGCGCATGGCGGCGGTGCTGACCGCCTCGCAGGCCGAGAATGACAGCCACCAGACGCAGCTCGACGGCCGCAACCTGCCGAAAACCGGCGGCAACGGCACGGCCGGCAGCTTCTTCTCTGGCGGCGACAATATCGAAAACTATGTCCTGTCCATGCCCACGCCCAGCCCGGCGGTCGCCTTCACGGCGGGCGAGTTCACTTCGGGCACGTCGTCCGGGCCGTCGCTGACGGCGCCCAATGGCGATATCTTCATCGTCGCCGGCAGCCAGGGCACGGCGAAGAATACGCTTAACGCCGCCCAGGTCGATGTCGAACGCTATCTGTCGAACTATGGCTGGGTGTCGAGCGTGCAGTTCGGCGCCCGCGCCGAGCAGTCGAAATATGTAAGCCACGGCTACCGCACCAGCGCGGTCGGCGTGCAGTATCAGAATATCGACAACAATTTCATCCGCCAGAGCGACTATGCCGGCGACTTCTTCGGCGGCGTGGCGGGCGGCTACCTGACCAACTGGCAGACGGTCAATTACGACTATGCGGTCTCGAAGCTCCAGCCGGTCACCGTGCCGACGGGCGCGACGCTCACCGATACCGGCTGGGTCAACGACCCGACCAACGGTTCGTTCTTCTCGAGCAATTTCACCAACCAGAACGATATCTTCTCGGCCTATACGATGGCCAAGCTGAAGTTCGATCTGTTTGGCGTGCCTGTACGTGGCAATACCGGCGTGCGCTATGAGCAGACCGACAACACCATCACCTCGCTCGACAAGAATTCGGCAGGAGTTTTCGTCAACACGGTGCACAAGCGCAGCTATCACAACCTGTTGCCGTCGCTGCTCCTGTCGGCCGACCTGACCGACGACCTGGTGCTGCGCGGCGCCGCCTATGCCACCTTCGTCAGGCCGTCGCCGCGCCAGGTGTCGCCGGCCACCATCGTGTCGGGCTCCGCCAATACGGGCTTCACGGTCTCCCTCGGCAATCTGGGGCTCAATCCCTATCGCGCCAATTCCTATGACGTCTCGCTGGAATGGTATAACCGCCCGAACGGCGTGATCTCGCTCGATTTCTTCCGCAAGGACGTCGAGGGCATCATTACTGCTGTGACGGACAAGAGCACCATCTGTCCCGCCGATGCCACGGCCTGGGGCCTGGGCCACCTGTCGTGGAACGGCACGGCCTGCTTCAGCGACCTGACGACCAGCACCGGTACGCCGGCCACGGTCGCGGTCAGCGGCAATTACAACAGTCCGCGGCCGCTGCGCGTGTCGGGCATCGAGTTCAACGTCCAGCAGAACCTCGACTTCCTGCCGGGCTTCTGGAAGAATTTCGGCGGCGCCTTCAACTATTCGTACACGACCATCGCCGGTGGTAATCCGGATGGATCGAAGGCCATCCTGCCGGGCGTGTCGAAAAACAACTACAACTTCATCGCCTTCTACGAGACGCCGAAATTCGGCATCCGCGCGGTCTATAACTACCGCGATGAATATATCCTGTCGGGCGGCTCGACCTTCTCGGGCGGTCCCAGCATCGTCGGTGCGCGCGGCCAGCTCGATATTTCGGCTTCGTACAATATCAATGAGCGCTTCAGCGTCAGCCTCGACGCGTTCAACCTGACCGATGCGCGGCGAACCCAGTATCAGAACGATCCGCTGATGCCGCGCGCCAACGACTATGACGGCCGGACCTATACGCTGAGCCTGCACGGGACCTTCTGACCGAATATACTCCCTTCTGGTCAGCCTCTGCGAAGCCGGTGTGCAACTCCCGCCCGGCTTCGCTTTTTTCTTTGCTGTGGAGTGCCGGTCGGACATGGTCCGTGCCATGAACAGGATCGCCATGCGACTTCGTCTTTCGATCTTCGCCGCCGCGGCAGTGCTCGCAGCCACGCCGGCCTTCGCCCAGACCTCGGCGACCTCTCCAGGCGCGTCGCCATCGATCGCCGCCGAGGTCCAGTCGACCGACGCCATCGACCGCGTCTGGTCGGGACACTCCGTGCGCTTCGCCCTGATCACGACCGAAAAGACGATCTATATCGGTTATTATGACGCCAGCCGGCAGCTGACGATTGCTTCAAGGCCTAAGGCCGGCGGCGGCTGGGTCTATGAGAAGCTCGATACCTGGAACGGCTGGGACAGCCACAACTATGTCGCGCTGGCCGCCGACAGCGCGGGGCGGCTGCACGTCACCGCCAATATGCACGCCAGTCCCCTGACGGCCTTCGTGTCGGATGCGTCGGGCGATGTGCGTACATTGAAACGCGTGCCGGTGCTGGTCGAGGCCGCGGCCGAAAGGTCGATGACCTATCCGGTCTATCTGCGTGACCGCGAAGGCCGCCTGATCCTGAAATACCGCGACGGCCGAAGCGGTAACGGCAACGAAGTCTATGACGTGCTCGATGCCGCTTCCGGCACGTGGTCGCATCTTCTGACCACGCCGCTGACCGACGGCGAAGGCCAGCGCAACGCGTACTTCATGGGGCCGGTGCTGGGGCCCGATAAACAGTTCCACATAGCCTGGGTGTGGCGCGAAAGCCCGATGGCCGAGACCAACCACGACCTGAGCTATGCCCAAAGCCCCGACCTGGTGCACTGGTTCCGCTCGGACGGGGCGCCGCTGGAGCTGCCGATCCGCCTGTCGAAGGCCGAGATCGTCGATCCGGTGCCGGTCAGGGGCGGCATGATCAACAACAATACGGTGCTGGGTTTCGATGCCGAGGGCCGCGCCATGATCACCTATCACAAGTTTGACGCGGCCGGGAACACGCAGATCTATGTTGCCCGCCATGAAGCAAAAGGCTGGCATATCGCCCAGGTCAGCCACTGGACGAACTACCGCTGGGACTTCGGCGGCGGCGGGTCGCTCAATGCCGAGCTTTTCGTGTCGGGCGCCGAGCCGGCGGGCAAGGGGCTGTTGCGCGTGCCGGTCATTCGCCGCGGCCAGTCGATCGACTTCATCGTCCGCGCCGATACGCTGGAAACGGTCGAGGCGCGGCCCGTGGTGTCGCTGGCCGACCGGCTGAAAAAGACCATCAGGGTGCCGGACGGCATGCAGCTGAACGTCGTTGATGCGGCCGGTGACGGCGACACGCTCTATGCCCTGGCGTGGCCGGCGCGGCCGCCGCATCGCGACCAGCCTTCACCCGATATTCCCGACCCGACGACTCTGGTATTTCTGACGCTGAAAGCGGGGAAGTGATTTTGGAGGCGTCGGCGATTGTTGCCAGGCGCGGCTTGCCCCTTCCGTCTGGCTCGGCTTGACGCCGATCCAGCCACCTTCCCCGCTCCGCAGGGAAGGAAGGACGTGTAATACCAACGGCGATTGGCTTTGACTCGATCGCCGTTGGCAAGGGCGCCACTCTTT
>CAKZJB010000224.1 GCA_936940865.1 uncultured Asticcacaulis sp.
CCCAAGCGGCAGGCCCGTCTCTATTTGAAATAACGGCTGTAACATTAGTGTCATAAATTGCGGGTACAGGCTCGCGACACTTCCCGGCCGGTTCCGAAACCGACATCCCCCAAGGAGATGGGACATGATGAAGCTTCTTTCCGCCGCCTTCGCCGCGGCTCTTCTGACCTCGACGGCCTACGCGACCGTCGCCTCGGCCGACACGATTTCGGGCGCCGGCTCGTCGTTCGCCGCGCCGCTCTACGCCAAGTGGGCGGAAGGCTACAAGCGCGCCACCGGCAGCCAGCTGAACTACCAGGCCATCGGCTCGGGCGGCGGCATCAAGCAAATCCAGGCCAAGACGGTCGATTTCGCCGGCTCGGACAAGCCTCTGACCCAGGACGTGCTGAACCAGTACGGCCTCTACCAGTTCCCGACCGCCATCGGCGGCGTGGTGCCGATGATCAACCTGCCGGGCGTCGCCGCCGGTCAGCTGAAGCTGACGGGCCCCGTGCTCGCCGACATCTACCTCGGCAAGATCACGATGTGGAACGCGCCGGAAATCGCCAAGCTGAACCCCGGCCTGAAGCTGCCGGGCCTGCCGATCACCGTCGTCCACCGTTCGGACGGGTCGGGCACGACCTTCATCTTCACGACCTATCTGTCGCAGGTCGACGGCGAGTGGAAGCAGAAGGTCGGCGCTTCGGACGCCGTTGAATGGCCGGTCGGCCTGGGCGGCAAGGGCAATGACGGCGTTTCGGCCTTCGTCAAGCAGACGGCCGGTTCGATCGGCTATGTCGAATACGCCTATGTCATCAAGACGGCTGCCAACTATGCCCTGGTCCAAAGCCATGACGGCACCTGGCCGAAGCCGACCGCTCCGGCGTTTGCCGCCGCCGCCGCCGGCGCCGACTGGGCGCATGCTCCGGGCAACTACCTGATGATCGTCAACCAGCCCGGCGCCAACGCCTGGCCGATCTCGGGCGCGACCTTCGCCATCCTGTACAAGTCCGAAGGCGATGCCGCCAAGCGCGCTAACGTCCTGAAGTTCTTCGACTACGGCTTCAAGACCGGCGACTTCAACGCGGCCGACCTGCAGTACGTCCCGATGCCGGCGAACGTCAAGACGATGATCCGCCAACAGTGGAAGCAGAACATCACCGCCGGCGGCAAGCCGGTTTACGTGTCGCCGAACAAGTAAGCGGCACGCATACTGACAAGCGATCGGGGCGAGGTTGTGCCTTTTGGCTATAGCCTCGCCCCGAATTTTTAATAAAACCTGTTGATACCGCACCCGGTGGCGGACTATGCGGACAAGGTGATGTCCGGGTACTGAAAAGCAGAGAAGCGATGAGCGAAGAGAAAATCTTGCACAAGTCCGATCCGTTCGATCCGGTCTTTCGCTACGTAGCCTTTGCCGCGGCGACCCTGCTTATGGCCGTACTTGGCGGTATCGTCGTCTCGCTGTTGATCGGGGGATGGCCGGCCCTGTCGAAATTCGGGCTGAACTTCTTCATCAGTACGACTTGGAATCCGGTAACGGACGTTTATGGCGGTGCGGGCCCCATCGTGGGAACGATCGTGTCTTCCCTGCTGGCGCTGGCCATGGCCCTGCCGATCGCGATCGGTATCGCGGTCTTCCTGACGCAATTCGCGCCCAAGTTCATTTCCCAGCCCCTGTCGATCGCCGTCGAGCTGCTGGCCGGCATTCCGTCGATCGTCTACGGCATGTGCGGGCTGTTCGTCCTGGCGCCGGTTTTCGCGGCTAAGGTCCAGCTGCCGCTGGTCATGGCGCTGAGCAACAATCCCGATTCCTTCTGGGCCAAGCTGGTTTACGGCGTCCCGAATGGCGCCAACATCTTCACGGCGTCGCTGATCCTGGCGATCATGATCCTGCCTTATATGTCGGCGGTGTTCCGCGAACTGTTCCGGTCAATCCCGCCCCAGGTGCGCGAAGCGGCCTTCGGCGTCGGCGCCACGCCCTTCGAAGTCATCACCGGTGTCATCATTCCTTACGTGAAGAAAGGCATGGTCGGCGTGGTCATGCTGGGCCTTGGCCGCGCGCTTGGGGAAACCATGGCCGTTACCTTCATTATCGGCAATTCGCACGGCTTCCCGAAATCGCTCTTCGACTCTGGTTCGACCATCGCCTCGACCATCGCCAACGAGTTCAACGAGGCCAGCGGTCTGCACACCTCGGCGCTCCTGGCGCTCGGTCTCGTCCTGTTTTTGATCACCTTCGCTGTTCTGGCCCTGGCCAGGGCCCTGCTGTCTTCGCAGCGGTATTGAGGATTTCCCGATGTCGGCCCGTCTCATTCGCAGAAAACTCGCATCGCAGATTTTCATGGTCGTGTGCGGCATAGCGACGCTGATCGCTCTGACGGCACTCGTCCTTATCCTCTATACCTTGGTCACCCGCGGTATCGGCGGCCTCAACCTCGAGATCTTCACCCAGGATACGCCAGCGCCGGGATCGCCGGGGGGCTTGCGCAACACCATCGTCGGGTCGGTCATGATGTGCGGTGTCGCGATGATCGTGGCCCTTGTGGTCGGCGTCCTTTCAGGAACCTGGCTGGCGGAAATCGGCGGCGACACGCCTTACGGCCACGCGGTCCGCTTCCTGAACGACGTGCTGCTGTCGGCGCCGTCCATCCTGGTCGGACTGTTCGTCTATCAGATGCTGGTCGAACCCTTCCACGGCTATTCGGGCTGGGCCGGCGCGGTCGCCCTGGCCATCCTGGCGACGCCGATCGTCACGCGGACCACCGAAGACATCCTGAACCTGCAGCCCAATGCCCTGCGCGAAGCCGGCATGGCGCTGGGCGGATCGCAATTCATCACCATCCGCAAGGTGATCTGGAAGGCCGCCGGTACGGGCCTGCTGACCGGCGGGCTGCTGGGCTTTGCCCGGATTTCCGGTGAAACCGCGCCGCTGCTCTTCACCTCGCTCGGCAACAACTTCCTCGATCTCGACATGAGCCATCGCATGGGCGCCCTGCCGATCGCCATGTACAATTTCGCCCTGAGCCCCTACGACGACTGGAACAAGCTGGCCTGGGTCGCCGCGCTCCTGGTCGCGCTGGCCGTTCTCGCCGTCAATATTCTCGGTCGCTGGCTGGCCCGCGACAAATCCGGTCACTGATCCAGTCCCGCCCATCCTCTGAAACAGAGATTTTTATGAGCACCGACACAACCTCCCCCGATTTCAAGAGCGTCATCACGCCGCCGCCCGCCGACAGCCTGATCCTCGAGGCCCGGGGCGTGAGCTTCTTCTACGGTACGCACCAGGCGCTGTTCGGCGTCGACATGCCAGTCAGGAAGAACGCCATCACGGCGCTGATCGGCCCGTCAGGTTGCGGCAAGTCGACCCTGCTGCGTATCTTCAACCGCATCTACGACCTCTATCCGGGCCAGCATGCGGAAGGCGAAATCCTGCTCGACGGCGAAAACATCCTGGCGCCGCGGGTGGACGTCACGGCCCTGCGCGCCCGCGTCGGCATGGTGTTCCAGAAGCCGACGCCGTTTCCCATGTCGATCTACGACAACGTCGCCTACGGTGTCCGCCTGCACCAGTCGAAGAGCAAGTCCGAGATGGACGAACTGGTGGAAACCTCGCTGCGCCGCGCCGCTCTGTGGGATGAGGTGAAGGACAAGCTTCACAAGTCGGGCCTGGGTCTGTCGGGCGGCCAGCAGCAGCGCCTGTGCGTCGCGCGCGGTATCGCGGTCAATCCGGAAATCCTGCTGCTCGACGAACCGGCTTCGGCGCTCGATCCGGTCTCGACGGCCAAGCTCGAGGACACGCTGGAAGAACTGAAGCGCGACTACACCATCGTCATCGTCACGCACAACCTGCAGCAGGCGGCGCGCCTGTCGGACTATACGGGCTTCATGTTCCTGGGCAAGATGATCGAATTCGGCCCGACCGAGGAGCTGTTCGTCAAGCCGAAGGTCGACAAGACCGGCGACTATATCGGCGGCCGTTTCGGTTAATACCACTATACGATAAAATCAAAGGCGGCGCTTGCGGGCGCCGCCTTTTTTTACTCCTCCCCATCTTTGATGGGGAGGGGGACCGCGAAGCGGTGGAGGGGTTTCTTGCTTGGGCCGCAAGCTGTTGTCCACCACCCGCTACCACCCTATTTCTTCGTAATATAGACCTTGCGCTCGGCGCCTTCGACCTTGGAGCCGTCTGTCCGCGTGGCCTCCAAACTCAGCACATGCTCGCCCGGCGTCAGCGATCCCGGCGGGAAGGTGAAGGTAAACTGGACCTTCGGATAGTTGGGGGCGTAGCTCAGATAGTCGGGTGCGTGGAAATTGGGGTCGTCGATCCCGTATTTGGCGGCGACGACGGGTTTATGGTCGATCATGATATCGACATGGGTGATGCCCTTCGGATCGACGGCGATGCCGTAATGCTGCTTGCTGTCCTTGACCGTGATGAAGCTGCCGCTGTTCGGGTTGGCCAGATAGAGCTGCGGAATCAGCGGGCAGGGGCCCTTGGGCAGGACGTCGAGCGGCTTTTGCCGCACGCGCGCCGTATAGAGCGAGAGTACCGTCCGGCCGGGCGGCAGCGAGGTCTGTTTGAACGGCTCGATATCCTCGAAGGTGCGGCACAGCGTCGTGTACATGGAGAGCGCCTCGCCCACGTGCAGCAGGTAGTCGGGCTCGTCGAGGATGATGACGACGCCTTTGCCGGCTCGGTCTTTTTGCAAGGCTTCGAGATCGAGGTGCCAGTCGTGGCGGGCGACGACGAAGCGCGCCACATTGTCGTAGGGCTCGCCCAGCGTATAGATGTGACGGCCTTCCTTGCCCGGTCCCGGGAATTCGAGGTGCACGGCCGTGCGGTGGCCGGTGGCCGCCCACGCGATGTCGTCGCCGAAGCGGGCCCTGGCGCGCGCCGTGGCGGCCGCCAGGTCGGGCTCGGCCAGCAGGTAGTTCTCGTTCTGCAGGATGTTATGGGCGCGTTCGGTATAGGGCAGTTCGGCCGAATGGCGGTACTCCCACTGGTAGATGCTGGCGGCGACGCCGATCACCAGGGCCAGGACCGGGCTGATGGCGATGACGGCGCCGCGTAACAGACGGCCGAAGGGCGTGAAAGCGTTGTCGGCGAAGGCGATCAGCAGGCCGGGCACGTAGGGCAGAAGCGGCAGATAGGCCATGAAGGGCCAGTGCGGCATGACCTTCTTGTTGATCGTCGCCTGGACGACGTAGAACAGGAAGATGGTCACGGCCTGATAGCCCAGCAGCGTATCGGGCTTGTGGCGGTCGTCCACCAGCGAGACCTTGGCCGCGAAGCACAGGGCGACGAAGAAGATGGGCGTGCACAGGCCGACCTGCGTCAGGACGAAGCTTATGATGTGGTCGGGCGCCGGGTCGAAATGGGGGCGGTTGATAACGTGGAACTGCACCGCCGGCCAGTCGTGGGTGGCGTTGTAGATGATGGCCGGGATGAAGCCGATGACGCCCAGTACCGCCGTGATGTAGGGACCGGGTCGGGTCCATAGCTTGCGGCCTTCGCGGTTGACCAGCATGAACAGGACGACGGCAAGGCCGGGCACCAGGAAGCGGAAGTGGACCAACTGGCCGATGCCTGCGCATACGCCTGCCCAGATCCACCACTTGCGTTCGTCCGTCGCGACCGCGCGGATCAGGCAGCCGCACATGACGACCAGCAGCAGTTGCAGGGCGCCTTCGGGGTAGAAGATCGTACCGTTAAGCGCCGACGGCGGCAGCAGCAGGGCGATGATGGCGGCCCAGATGGCGTTGCGCCGCGTGGTCAGCGGCTCGGCCAGGAAATAGACGGCGAAGGGAATGGCGGTGGCGATCAACAGTCCGATGATGCGCAGCGGCCAGATGTGCCAGCCGAAGATCGCGGTGACCAGCCGGGCGATCCACGGAAAGCCGGCCGGGATGTCGGGATAGCCGAAGTCGGGGTAGGCGCCCGACACGACGAAGTGGCTTTCTTCCCAAATGACATGGCTGATCAGACCGATGGCGAAGCGCCACACCGTCATGACCGCCAACAGCCCCAAGGCCGCGCGCATCAGCATGCGATCGTCGCCGATCAGCCGCTTTTGCGGTCCCATGCGCTGCCGTTCGGCGCCCAGCTCGATATAGTCCATCGCGATGTTCCCTGCCTGCCATCAAGAGCGGCGGACTATAGCAGCGAAAGCCGGGCGCGAAAGACCCTTAAGGGTTAATGAGCCCCTGGTCCGCCAGCCAGTCGCCGAGGCGTGAGCGCCAGTCGCGAACGGCCCTGAGCCTGGAGCGGTCGCCCATGTTGAAACCATGCTGGCCGCCTGACAGGACGTGGCGTTCCAGCGGCACGTCGGGCCAGGCGCGGTACATGTTTTCAATGACGTCCGTGTCGGCCACGCCCATCTTGTCGTCCCAGGCCGTCAGCAGAAATGCCGGCGGCGGGGCTGTGAACACCGTCGGGGGGATGCCGAGCGGTCCGGGATAGATTTCGATCAGGAAATCGGGGCGGCCGGGCAGGCGGTCTATCGGATCGGGCGCATTCGGATCGGGTGCCTTGGACGTAAAGGCGACCATGGAGGTCAGCTCGCCGCCAGCCGAAAAGCCCATGACGCCGACCTTGTTCGGGTCGATATTATAGTCGGCGGCGTGGGCGCGCACCCAGCGCACAGCGCGGATCAGATCGCCCTGCGCGTCGCCTTCGATCGAGTAGGGAGACCCCGCCTCGCGCGCCAGCACGTATTTCAGCGCGAACGCCGTGACGCCCTGGCTGGCCAGGTATTGCGCCGGCTTTATGCCTTCCTCACCGAAGACGAGGTTCTGGTGGCCGCCGCCCGGCACGACGATGACGGCGGCGCGGCTGGCCTTGCCCGGTGGAGGCATGAAGACAGTGAGCGAGGGATTGTTGATGCTGCGCCACCACCACTCGGCGTGCTGTTCCGGGATATCGCGGCGGGATTCGAAGCCGGGCTGGCCCTTGGGCCACAGATAGACGACGGGCGGATTTGACGTTTGCGCTTGTGCCGCGGGGGCAATGAGACAGGCGGCCATAAGGGCGAACAGCAGACGCATGAAACTCTCCCTGATCCATTATTGTAAACGATTACTATGCCGATAAATCGGGGCTGGCAAGCCGATGCTATACCGGATGGCGCGTCAGAAACGCTTCGACCTCTTCCGGAGACGGCGCGGCGTCGGCCGAGGCGCGCGTCACCGAAATCGCCGCGGCGGCGGACGCGTAGCGCAGGGCCTCGATCAGGTCCGTTCCGGCGACCAGGCGATCGACCAGGGCGCCGTTGAAGGTGTCGCCGGCACCCGTGGCGTCGACCGCTTTGACCGGGAAGGCAGGAATACGCACCAGCTCCGCGTCGATGAGCGCGGCGCAGCCCGCCGACCCCAGGGTGACGACGGCCTGCCGCGCGCCGGCCTTGATCAGGGCGCCAAGGCCTTGGGTCAGCGAGGCGTCGGACAGGTCGGCGATGTCGGTCAGCGCCATCAACTCCAGTTCATTGGGTGTGACGACGTCGGCCAAGGGCAGAAGGTCGAGCACGCTCGAATCGGCGGGCGCCGGATTGACGACGGTCAGGACTCCATGGCGGCGGGCGATTTCGAGGGCGCGGCGTACCGCCGGCAGCGGAATTTCCAGCTGCACCACCACGGCCGCCGCCCCGGTGATCAGGCCGCTTGCCGCGTCGATGTCGGCGGGCGATACGCGGCTGTTGGCTCCAGGGGTGACGACGATCATGTTCTGGCCGTCTTCGGCGACCAAGATATGCGCCATGCCGGTGCGTTCGTCGTCCAGCGTCCGCACCTGCGCGGCGCCGACGCCCTTGCGCGTGAGATGTCCCATTGCCTGCTGGCCGATGGCGTCGCTGCCGACGGCGCCGACCATTTCGACCGGCCGGCCGAACGATGCGCAGGCCGCCGCCTGGTTGAGGCCCTTGCCGCCGATCGCCGTCCGCAGGCCGTGGCCGATCAGGGTTTCGTTCGGCTTTGGCAGGGCGGTCACATCGAGCAGGTAATCGAAATTTATGCTGCCGACGACGACAATGGGCTTATGCATGGGTGCGTTTCCGGTGAGGCCGCGACGTTACCCAGTTTCGTGGCCACCTGCAAAACCCCTTTACGCCTGCCGCAGGCGCATGCGAATCGTAAACCATGTCAAAGCGCAAGATCATCATCGATACCGATCCCGGCCAGGACGACGCCCTGGCCATTTTGCTGGCCCTGGCCTCGCCGGAGGATCTCGACGTCCTGGGAATCGTGGCGGTGGCCGGCAATGTGCCGCTGCACCAAACGCTCAACAATGCGCGCAAGCTGGTCGAATTGTCCGGCCGGACCGATATCAAAGTCTTTGCCGGCAGTGAGAGGCCCCTGCGCCAGACCCTGGTCACCGCCGAGCACATCCATGGCGCCACGGGGCTCGACGGGCCCGATCTGCCGGAGCCGACCTATCCGGTCGAGGAAAAATCCGGCGTCCAGTTCATCATCGACACCTTGCGGACGGTCGACGACGTGACTCTGGTGACGCTGGGGCCGCTTACCGATATCGCCAGGGCTTTTACCGAAGCGCCCGACGTCGTCGGCCGCGTGCGCGAAGTCGTGATGATGCTGGGGTCGTGGCGCGAACTGGGCAATGTCTCGCCGACCGCCGAATTCAACGCCTATGTCGACGCCGCCGCCACCGACATCGTGCTGCGGAGCGAAGCCAGGCTGACGCTTCTGCCGCTCGACGCCACGCACAAGGTCATCTCCACGCCCGAGCGCATGCAGGTCTTGCGCGACATGGGCAATCGCACGGGGCCGCAGGCGGCCATCATGCTCAAGGCTTCGGAAGCCTTCGACATGGCGCGTTTCGGCTGGGCCGGCGCTCCGCTGCACGATCCGTGCACCATTGCCTATCTCTTGAAGCCAGAACTGTTCAGTGGCCGCGAGGTCAATGTCATGGTGGAGACCGAAAGCGAGCTGACGCTGGGCATGACCGTGGTCGACTGGTGGAAGTCGACCGACCGCAAGCCCAACGCCACCTTCATGACCGAGGCCGACGGCGAGGGCTTCTATCAGTTGCTGTTCGAGCGTTTGCGCAGGTTGCCTTAATGCGCACGCTCATCAAGCCTTGGATTAGACCGGAAGGCGCGTGGCGTTTTCGACCGTATAGTCGGCGGCGACGCGAATGTCGCGCAGGTGGCGGACGCGGCGGATCGATTCTTCGTACAGCGGGTGGGCCTTGTAGGCGCGGAAATCCTCGATCGAGGCAAATTCGCCGTAGACGATGACGTCGATATCGTTGGCCAACTGGTCGATCTTTTCGTTGTGCGAGACTTCCAGCAGGGCGGCGTGCGGAATCTGGGTCAGGACCGACAGGCCGCTGTAGATGCTTTCGAGATCCGCCCGGTCCTTGCAGCTGAACATAACGATGTGACGGATCATGAGCACGCACGCAGTAGCGATTGAAACCAGCGCACTCCTTAAAGCTTAAGGGCAAAGCGTCAAGGCCGAAATGCGCATTCAGGCGTCGCAGGCGCAGTCGGCGGTATGGCGGTGAAGGGCGCGAAGTCCGCCATAGTTGACCACATGTGCCCCGGCGACCAGCAGGGCGCCCAGAACGCTCATGGGCGCTTCGACGGGTTCGAGGTCGCGAACGAAGGCCGCGGCCGCGAGCAGGAGCAGGCCCGCCGCCATGGGCGCCCAGACCTTGAGCTTGCGCCAGCCGCCGGAACGCCACAAGGCCAGCGCACTGAGCGGCGCGGCGATGCTGACCAGGATCTGGTGCACCAGCTCGTTTTGCGAAAAGATGCCGAGAAAGGGCAGGGCGGCGACCAGGAAGGGCAGGAGCAGGCAATGGACGACGCACAGGCCCGAAAGGCCCATCGACGCCAGATCCAGCCATTTCGTCTTCTTCGGGGTCATCGCGGGTCCATTGGTTCGGCCCACCCCATGTATGTTATAGTGTAACTTTGCGCAAGGGCCGATATATAATAAAAAGTGCTTGCCGATTTAGTAATTCAAATTTACTAAATCAAAAAGGCCGCACGCCGGCCGTGACCCAGGAAGAGTGTGTATGACCTTCGATCCCCTCGCGCGCCTGTCCGCCCTGCGGGCCGACCATGAAGCGCTGCTGAGCCGCCCCAACGCTCCGCAATCCGCGACCAACGGTGTTTATCAGCGTTATGTGCATCCGGTCGTAACGGCAGCCCACACGCCGCTGGAATGGCGCTACGACCTCAATCCCGAAACCAATCCGTTCATGATGGAGCGCCTGGGCGTCAACGCCGCGTTCAATGCCGGCGCCATGCTCTGGAACGGGAAGTATATCGTGATGGTCCGCGTCGAGGGCGACGACCGCAAGTCCTTCTTCGCCGTCGCCGAAAGCCCGAACGGCGTCGATAATTTCCGCTTCTGGCCGCGCCCCGTCGTCATGCCGCAGACGGAAGACCCCGATACAAATGTCTATGACATGCGCCTGACGCGACACGAAGACGGCTGGATCTACGGCCTGTTCTGTACCGAGCGCAAGGACCTGAGCCAGCCCGGCGACCTGTCGGCGGCGGTGGCGCAATGCGGCATAGCGCGGACAAGAGACCTGGTCGCCTGGGAACGCCTGCCGGACCTGAAGACCAACTCGGGCCAGCAGCGCAATGTCGTGCTGCACCCCGAATTTATCGACGGCAAGTATGCCCTCTATACCCGCCCGCAGGACGGCTTCATCAGCGTCGGGGCGGGCGGCGGCATCGGCTGGGGGCTGTGCGACGATATGGCCAATGCGGTCATCGAGCAGGAAACCATCGTCGACAACAAGGCCTATCATACCATCAAGGAAATCAAGAACGGCCAGGGGCCGGCGCCGATCAGGACAGCGGACGGCTGGCTGCACCTGGCGCATGGCGTGCGCAACACCGCCGCCGGCCTGCGCTATGTCCTCTACATGTTCATGACCGAGCTCGACCGGCCGTGGGTCATCAATTATGCCCCCGGCGGCCATTTTATCGCGCCGCAAGGCGAAGAGCGCATCGGCGACGTGTCGAATGTCGCCTTCTCCAACGGCTGGATCGAGGACCGCGGGCGCGTGTTCATCTATTACGCCTCGTCCGACACGCGTCTGCACGTCGCGACCTCGACCGTGGCGCAACTGGTCGACTACTGCAGGAATACTCCGCCTGACCCGTTGACCTCGGCGGGATGCGTGCAGCAGCGCCTCGACCTGATTGCCAAAAACGAGGCCTTCATGTCCGCGTCCGCGATGCAGGGCGCCGTGTGATGCCGCAGACGGAAGCCGTCCGACGGCTGCGCCAGGAGGCGAAGGCGGAGGCAAAGCACATTCTGCAGTGGTGGCGTATGCATTTGCCGGATGCCGGCGAAGGCTTCCATGGCGAGATCGACGCCGAGGGCCGGCCGGTGCCCGAAGCGCCGCGCAGCGTCATTCTTTACACGCGCATGCTGTGGTTCTTCTCGGCCATGGCGACCTGGCTGAAGTCCGATGAAGCCCTGGTCCTGGCGCACCGCGCCGCCGGCTATATCCGCAAGCACTTCGTCGATCCCGACCATGGCGGCCTGTACTGGCTGCTCGACCATCGCGGCCAGGTGATCGACGCCAAGAAGCAGGGCTACGCACAGGCCTTCGGCATATATGCCTTTGCCGAGTATGTCCGCGCCACGGGCGACCCCGGCGCCCTGGCCATGGCGCGCCAGTTGCAACGCGATATCGAGGAGAGGCTATGGGAGCCTCTGCACGGCGGCTATATCGAGGCGATGAGCGCCTATTGGCGGGACCCGGCCGACCAGCGCCTGTCGGACAAGGATGCCGATTGTCCGAAGACGATGAACACGCATCTGCACGTGCTCGAGGCCTATACCTTGCTGCATCGCGTGGCGCCGGACGAGGTGAGCAACGCGGCGCTGTACCGCGCGCTCGACGTCTTTGCGGAACGCTTTGCCGGCGGGTCGGCCCGGCATGAGAATCGTCATCTGCGTTTGTTCTATGAGATGGACTGGACCGACCGGACCGCCGCCGTCTCCTACGGGCACGATGTCGAGGCCAGCTGGCTGATGTGGGAAGCCGCCGAGGTGCTGCACGATCGTGACATGATGGCGCGGGTGCGGCCGCTGGTGCTGGGCCTTGCGGACGCGGCGCTCAAGAACGGTTTCAACGGTCGTGGCGGCCTGGCGTACGAGCGCCGTTTTGACGGTCATCTCGACCCCGACGGCGAATGGTGGGGCCAGGCAGAAGGCATGATCGGCTTCGTCAACGCCTGGCGGATGACGGGAGAACCCGGATATCTCGACGCGGCCGTCGGTCTGTGGGAGTATCTGAAGGCGCAATACAAGGCCGGCAGCGGCGGGGAGTGGACCTGGTACGGCGCCGATGCCGGACGTCCGCCTGTCGGCCTGGCCGGACAATGGAAGTGTCCGTATCACAATGGCCGGGCGATGATCGAACTGGATCACAGGCTGAAAAGAACAAGAGCTGCCTGAGGCGGCGATAACAATGATAAAAAAGACATTGGGGAAACGAAGATGAACCTGCAACCGATCGATCTGGCCATAGTCGGCGGCTACGTGCTGCTGACCATCGGCCTCGGCTTCTGGGTGTCGAAACTGTCGTCGAAGAGCCTGTCGAGCTACTTCCTGGCGGGCAACAAGCTGCCGTGGTGGATCCTGGGCCTGTCGAACGCGTCGGGCATGTTCGACGTCGGCGGCACCATGTGGATGGTCGGGCTTCTGGTCGTCTACGGCCTGAAGTCGGTCTTCATTCCCTGGCTGTGGCCGGTGTTCAACCAGATCTTCCTCATGGCCTTCCTGGCCGTGTGGCTGAGGCGTTCGGGCAAGCTGACCGGCGCGGAATGGATGACCTTCCGCTTCGGGGACGGCGCCGGAGCGCGCGCCTCGCACCTGATCAATGTCGTTTTCGCGCTGATCATGGTCGTCGGCATGCTGGCCTTCGGGTTCCTGGGCATCGGCAAGCTGGTCGCCGAATTCAGCCCATGGAAGCTGTCGGCCGATCCGCTGGTCAACGACAAGCTCTATGGCCTGATCGTCGTCGGCCTGACGACTCTCTATTCGGTCAAGGGCGGCATGTATTCGGTGGTTATGACCGAGGTTCTGCAGTTCTTCATCAAACTTGTGGTGTGCATCGCCATCGGCTGGATCGCCTGGTCGACCGTGTCGGCCGACATGATCCACGCCGCCGTGCCGAAGGGCTGGGACAATATCCTGTTCGGCTGGAAGCTCGATCTCGACTGGGCGGGCGTCGGCGCCGCCGCCAGGCCGGAAAACAAGGTGGTGGCGCAGTCGGCCGTCGCGACCATCGCCAGCGAAGGCCACTCCTATTTCGCCCTCTTCATGGGGCTGATGACCTTCCAGGGCATCTTCAAGGCCCTGGCCGGGCCGGCGCCCAATTACGACATGCAGCGCCTGCTGTCGGCCAAGTCGCCGTCGGAAGCGGCCAAGGTGTCGGGCTTCGTCAATCTTGTCCTGCTCTTCCCGCGCTATTTGATGATCGCCGGCATGGCGGTTCTGGCGGTCGTCTTCATCGGCCCGGAATGGACGCGCATGCAGGCCGAGGCCGTCGCCGCCGGCAAGCCGTTCAGCGGCGATTTCGACGCCATCCTGCCGTGGGTGGTGCATAAATTCCTGCCGCCGGGCCTGCTGGGCCTGACCCTGGCGGGCCTGCTGTCGGCCTTCATGGCGACCTATTCGGCCTCGCTCAATGCGGCTCCGGCCTATGTGGTCAACGACATCTACAAGAAGTACTTCAACCCCAACGCCGAACAGAAGACCTATGTGCGGCTGTCCTACCTGACCTCGTTCCTGTTCGCCGTCATCGCCGCGGCGATCGGCTGGCAGCTCAAGTCGTTCAATGAGATCATCTCGTGGATCACCACGGGCCTCTACGGCGGCTACACGGTGGCCAACGTCGTCAAATGGTATTGGTGGCGGTTGAACGGCACGGGTTACGCGGCGTCGATGGCGCTGGGCGTCGTCGCGGCCATGGCGATGACGATCTACAAGGACCCGGCCGGCAATCCGATCGACGGCCTCGCCGCCTTCCCCTGGCTGTTCGCCGCCCTGGTGGTGGTGGCGGTCGTGGGCTCGTACCTGACCAAGCCCACCGACATGGAAACGCTGAAGGCCTTTTATAAAAAGACGCGGCCGTGGGGACTGTGGGGCCCGGTCTATCGCGCGCTCAAGGCCGACGAGCCCGATGTCCAGCCCAATCGCGACTTCGGCATCGACATGGTCAATGTCGTGGTCGGCGTCGTGTGGCAGACGGCCTTGACCGCGTCGGCCATCTTCCTGATCATCCATTCGATGGAGAAGTTCTACATCACGGCGGGCCTGGCCCTGGCGTGCACCGTGTTCCTCAAGTTCAGCCTGTGGGACCGTTTGCGGGATGAACCGAAGTAGGCGCTACTCGCTCTTCACATACGGCTTGATCGCGGCGTCCTGCGACGCCCAAAGATCGACCGCCAGCTTGCCGAAATAGGCGGAGCCCTTGGCGCTCAGGTGCGTATAGTCGAAGCCCTGGTGCGACGCCGTCGTGCCCTGCGACGCGTCGGTGAAGACCGCCGGCACCGAGGTGCCCGACGCTTCGGTGTCGAGCACATTCTGCGGAATCGGATCGCCGGCCATGCGGTTGGCCGCGACCGGTCCCATGGCCTGGACGGCCTTCTGGGTGGCGTCATAAAAATCGACGACCTCCCAGCCCTTGTCACGGGCGACCAGCTTGACCGCGGTCGACCATGGCAGCAGGTCAGGGCGCAGCTTGCCATCCTTGAACCAGCGCTGCGTCAGCGGCGTCACGAAGATCGGCGTGGCGCCGGCGGCCTGGATGTCGACGCCATACTGGCGCATGTTGAGCGGGAATTCGGTGACGATGTCGGTATGGCGCTCGGGCTTGGGCGAGCCGTCATTGTGGCCGAAGCCGATCCACACATAGGTCTTCGCATAGGCCTTGTTGTCGCGGATCTCAGCCAACGCTTTGTCCCACAGGCCCTCGACGCGATAGCTCTTGGAAGAACGGCCGCCGCGCGCCAGGTTGACGCAGGTCACCTCGGGCTTGAATTGTGCGCAGAAACCCGTGCCGTAGCCCGACTTTTCGGTCATGGTCGAATCGCCGACCATGATGACGCGGATGGGCTTCAGCGTTTCAGCGTGCGCCGAGGCGGCACAGGTGAGAGCGGTACAGGCGAGAGCGGCAAGGGCGACGGCAATACGGCGAAACGGCATTAATCCCTCCACATTATGGGTTATCCATTCACATTATACGACGACGCCGGAGAAGTCTGTCGCAAAATTCCCCGCTCTGCTTGACCTGAACTGTAACAGGTCTATTTACGGATAATGGAGGCCCCCATGAAGATCGAGATCTGGTCAGACGTCATCTGTCCCTTCTGCTATATCGGCAAGACTCAGCTGGAGGCGGCCCTGGCCGAAACCGGCGTCAAGGCCGAGATCGAGCATCGCGCGTTTCGCCTGATGCCGGGCGAGACGCCCTACCCGATCGAGGAGATGTTTGCGCGCCGTTACGGCCAGTCGCCCGAGCAGGCGAAGGCGTCGATGCGCAATGTCGAGGCCATGGCGGCAGACCAGGGGCTGGAGTTCCACATTCCCGGGACGAAGGCCGGGGATACGACCGACGCGCACAGGCTGCTGATCCTGGCGGGTGACCGCGGCGTGCAGATCGAGCTGTTGAACGCGCTCTATAAGGCCTATTTCACCGATGGCCGCGATGTCTTCGATCGCGATGTCCTGGTGGCCATTGCCGAAAAGGCCGGCCTTGATCGCGCCGAGGCTGAAAAAGCCCTCGACTCGGAGGAACTGAAGGCGCGCGTCGCCGCCGACCAGCGCACAGCCGAAACCTTCGGCGTACGCGGCGTGCCCTTCGTCGTCATCGACCGCAAGGTGGCGGTTTCCGGGGCGCAAGGCACGGCCAATTTCGTCAAGGCGCTGAGGACCGCGGAACCCTCGCCACCGGCCGATGGTGCCTCCTGTGACATAAATGGCTGCGACCCCGCATAAAATTCACCAATCCGATTGGCGTCGGGAGCGGCGCGCCCTATATAGGGCCGAACCGATACGATATATCCCGAAAGCCGAGTTTGATGAGCGCGCCCCAGACCACCACCCAGACTGCGCCCCTGCCGAAACCCGAACCCAAGCTGAAAGATACCCTGGCCTTCCTGACGCCCTACCTGTGGCCGAAGGACCGAGCCGACCTGCGCGGCCAGGTCGTCCTGGCGCTTCTGGCCATGCTGGTGGGCAAGCTGCTGACGGCGCTGACGCCGTTGACGCTGAAATGGGCGACCAACGCCTTTGCCGGCAAGGTGCCGGCGCTCGCGCATCCGACCTGGTGGACGCTATTGATCGGCATGCCGATTGCCATGGTCGCGGCCTACGGCATCGTCCGCATCCTGTTCAACATCTTCAACAATGTCCGCGACGCCCTTTTCGCCGCCGTCGGGCAGCATGCCGTGCGCGGCCTGGCCAACCGCGCCTTCGTCCATCTGCATAACCTGTCGCTGCGCTTCCACCTGCAGCGCCGTACCGGCGGGCTGTCGCGCGTCATAGAGCGTGGCAAGAGCGGTATCGAAACCATTATTCGCCTGACCATGATGGTCGGTATCCCGACCGTGGTCGAATTCGTCCTGACTGCCGTGATCATCGCCGCCCAGTTCAGCCTGTGGTACGTGGTCGTTGTTGCCGTCACCGTCGTTCTCTATGTCTGGTTCTCGATCGTGGCGTCGAACTGGCGCATCGCTATCCGCAAGGACATGAACGATGCCGACTCCGATTCGATGTCGAAGGCCGTCGACTCGCTGCTCAACTTCGAAACCGTCAAATATTTTGGCAACGAAAAGCACGAATCGGACCGCTATAACCGCGCCACCGCCAAGTACGAACAGGCGGCGATCAAGACGTACATGTCGCTGGCCTGGCTCAATATCGGCCAGGCGCTGATCTTCGGCGCCGGCATGACGGTCGTGCTGGTCATGTCGGCCTATGAGGTCGTCCACGGCACCAAGACGATCGGCCACCTGATGATGGTCAACACCTACATGCTGCAACTGGCCATCCCGTTGAACTTCATCGGCACGCTGTACCGAGAAATCTCGGTGGGCCTGATCGACATGGATGCCATGTTCAAGCTGCTCGACGAGCCGCAGGAAGTGGTCGACGCCCCGGAAGCCCGGGAATTGCAGGTCGAAAACGGCGCCGTGGTCTTCAAGGACGTCCACTTCTCGTACGATCCCGACCGTCCGATCCTGAAGGGGGTCAGCTTCGAGGTCCCGGCCGGCAAGACCGTCGCCATCGTCGGCCCGTCGGGCGCCGGCAAGTCGACCATTTCGCGCCTGTTGTTCCGTTTCTACGACGTCAAGGGCGGTTCGATCGAGATCGACGGCCAGGACATCCGCGGCGTCAGCCAGTCGTCCCTGCGCCGTGCTATCGGCATGGTGCCGCAGGACACGGTGCTGTTCAACGACACGATCGCCTACAATATCGGCTACGGCAAGTTCGGCGCCACGCGCGAGGAGATAGAGGACGCCGCCGAGCGCGCCCAGATCGCCGGCTTTATCGGTACCCTGAGCAAGGGCTATGATACCGAGGTCGGTGAGCGCGGACTGAAGCTGTCGGGGGGGGAAAAGCAGCGCGTGGCCATTGCGCGAACGCTCTTGAAGTCGCCGCCGATCCTGATCCTCGACGAAGCGACCTCGGCGCTCGATACCCATACCGAACGCGAAATCCAGGCCTCGCTCGACGACGTGTCGAAGAATCGCACGACCCTGGTCATCGCCCACCGCCTGTCGACCGTGGTCGGCGCGGACGAGATCCTGGTGCTCAAGGACGGGGTCGTGGCCGAGCGCGGCAAGCACCATCAGCTGATGCGCCTGGGCGGCCTCTATTATTCCATGTGGGAACGCCAGCGCGCCGCCGACGAGGCCCGCGAAAACCTGGCCAAGGTCGTCGCCGAAGTCGAATAGCGAATACAACGGTCATAGGAATGACCGTTGTATTCGTTTTTTCAGCCCAAGCGCCGCATGGCTCCTCGCCCAGCGAAGCGCTTCCGCTTCGCTGCTTGAGCGCAAAGCCTCGGGCGCGCAGTCGCGCTTGCCAACGGCGATCGAGTCGGGGAGCAATCGCCGTTGGACCGCACTTCAAAAACGCAACAGGCGCGCCACCCGGGATGTGGCGCGCCTGTTTTTGTCTTCGCCGGAGTTGGCGAAGCGGATTACATCGACGAGCTGCTCGTCGTGGTCGTGGTGGTTGTTGTCGACATCGCGCCGCCAGAGGCGGACTCGGCCGACATGGCCGTGCCGGTATCGGCCGGGGCGGCAACCTCGGTCGAGGTTTCCGTCGTCGTGGTCGTATCGGCGGGCTTCGAGCAGGCGGCGGCGGTCAGGGCGAGCGCGGCAGCGGCGAGCGGCAGAAGCTTGGAAGTCAGGCTGGTTTTCACGTGGAGGTCCCTTCTCACAAAGACGTGAAAAAGTATTGCACCGCCACGCATAGGTAAGCCGTTCGGTAGGGGCTCCGATTTTATAAAAAGACCATAAGCCTGCCACAATTCCACGAGCTTCGATTATTGCAGCCTTATGATAAAGGTTGGAAGCGCGGGCGGCTTTTGCCAAGCCGACCTCCCCCCTTCCGTCTGGATCGGCTTGACGCCGACCCAGCCACCTTCCCTGTTTACGGGGAAGGTGGCTGCCCGAAGCCTTGGCGAAGGGGGGACGGCAGGGGGGACGTCGTTGAAGCGGGACATTCTGCTTCAGGTAAAAGTCATAACGCTTTAGTGAGGGCTACTCCGCCACCCATCCGCCGTCGATGCTGAGCGGGGCGCCATTGATCTGCGCCGCCGCGTCCGAACACAGGAAGGTCGCCAGCGCCGCCACCTGCTCGACCGTAACGAACTGCTTGGTCGGCTGCGCCGCAAGAATTACATCGCGGATGACCTGTTCTTCGGTCATGCCGCGGGCCTTGGCTGTGTCGGGAATCTGCTTTTCGACCAGCGGGGTCTTCACATAGCCCGGGCAGATGGCGTTGCAGGTGATGCCGGACGTGGCGCCTTCCAGGGCGATGGTCTTGGTGAAGCCCAGCAGGCCGTGCTTGGCGGCGACATAGGCCGACTTGAACGGCGAAGCGACCAGCGCATGCGCCGATGCGATATTGACGATACGGCCCCACTTTTTGGCCTTCATGCCCGGGAAGGCGAGGCGCGTGGTGTGGAAGGCCGAAGTCAGGTTCAGGCCAATGATCAGGTCCCACTTTTCCGGCGGAAACTCTTCGATCGGCGAAACGTGCTGGACGCCGGCGTTATTGACCAGGATGTCGACGCCGCCCAGCTTCGCCGCATTGGCGAACAGGGCCTCGATCTCAACGGCCTTCGTCATGTCGGCGCCGTCGTAAACGACTTCGACGCCATTGTCTTTCGCGATCCCGGCGCGTTCGGCCTCGATGGCGGCGGGGTCGCCGAAGCCGTTCAGGATGATGTTGGCGCCTTGCGCGGCCAACGCCCTGGCGATGCCCATGCCGATGCCGCTGGTCGAACCTGTGACCAGTGCCGTCTTACCTGTCAATTGTGCCATGGAGGAAGTACCTTATTCCTTGGGGGGAGGAGTCTCGGCGGCAGCGTTGAGAGCCTGTTTGCCGCATTGTTCGACGAAGGTCATGGCGGCGCGGGTGCGGTCCTGGCCGTATTTTACGCAGGTTCGCGTCCAGCGCTGCTGGAGGTCTGCCAGTGCCGCCGGATCATGCGTATTGGCCGCTTCCTTCATCAGGTCAAAGGCCTCGCGCGTGAAGGCTGTCGTCTCCTCGGCATAACGCTGGGACGTCGCGGTAACCATTTCGATAAGATTGATCAGGCTGCGCGCCGCCAGTTGCTGCTGGGCGCCCATCATGTTCAGGCCGGCTTCGAACGGTCCACGGGTCGCGTCCTGGCTCATGCTCATCCCTGTCGGCGAAAGCTATCTGTCGCGCAAATTATGGCCTCGTTCGAGGCCGTGTGCAATGCAAAAAGTCAGTTCAACAGGATCGAGCCGATCAGCACCTTGGCGCCCGTTTGCCCGAGCACGGCATCCGTCGCAGCCTGAAGCTGCGCGGACAGATAGTCGGCGTCGACCATGCTCGAAGGCGTCAGGTTGGCGGCATAGGCCTGGAGGCGGCTGATATAGGCGTCCTTCAGCCGGGGCATGTACAACTTGATCCGGTCGACCATTTTCGGGTCCTTGGCGTACAGGCCCATGTCGAGGCTCAGGTTTCCGTGGCGGCCGGCCTGCGACGCCGTGAACACATTCAGCATCGGAAACTGGGTATAGCCCGGTCCGCCTCCCTTCTTCTTGGGTTCGGACGCGAGGGCCGGACCGGCCAGGAAGGCCGTGGACAGGACAAGACGGGCAAGGAAGCGGCGGCGATGCATGGCAAGACGATAGGGGGTGAGCGGTTAAGGGAGCGTTGAGATACAATTTATGGAAATTTAACTATAAAAAACAAAGCATTGATCAACCGGCGATTAAGGGGTTTGTGGCAATGATGTCCGGTGGTGCGGCTTGGCCGCGCCAGGCTCTCCAGGCAAAAAGGCCACTGCATGACTGCCCACCACGCCCACACGATGCGGCTGCTCAGCAAGATCGACTGCGCCCGTATTGCCGTGCTGGTCGTGGAGGACAACGATGCCTCTCGCTGCCTGGTCATAGAGCTTCTGCGCGCTTCCGGCTTCGACAATATCAACTTTGCGCGCGACGCCGAAGAGGCGGTCGAGCAGATGCAGGGGCACAATCCCGACATCCTTCTGCTCGACTGGAACCTGCCGGGCATGTCGGGACTGGAACTCGTGCGCCAGATCCGAGGCGCTGCCCACAAGAACGACATTCGTTTCACCAATCCCGAAGTGCCGATCGTCATGCTGACGGCGCGCCAGCGCGCGCGCGACGTGACCGCGGCGCGCAATGCCGGCGTCAACGCCTTCGTGGTCAAGCCTTTCTCGACGACGTCGCTGCTCAAGGCGGTGTGCGGCTCGCTGACCCGCAAGCGCCGCTTTGTCGCCGAGCCGGCCTATACCGGACCCGACCGCCGCCGGCGCAAGGCCGAAAATTATCCGGGCCTGCTGCAGCGCGCCGAGGATATGGCGGCCGTGGCGCCGCCGCACCCGCGCAAGGCCTCGAGTCTCGAATTGGACGGCCTGCGCGATTCCCTGAAGTCCGGCGGCCGCCTGGCCGCCCGCGAGGTCGAACGCAAGGTCCGCGACCTGGTCGACGCCGAACGCAAGGCGCAGGAAATCCGGCTGGGTCTGATGGAACGCGCCGCCCAGTCGCTCAACGCCTATATCGGACTGTTCGGCCGCGAGGCCGATGCCGAGGTCGTCGACGTCCATCTCGACGCCCTGATCCGCCTTAACGAGGTGCCGCACGGCCAGGAAATCCTGGCCGACGGTATCGTCCGCCATCTCGACACCCTGGTCGCCAAGCGCACCGAGGGCCGGAAATCGCTGGCATGAATGCATTCATCTCGAACTCCGCCGCCACCCAGGCCGCCCAGAACGTCAACAACCGCGATGTGCGCAACCTGGCCAATCTTGGCGAGCGCGCCTCTACCAGCCGCGTTTTGAACCTGTCGCACATCTACCTGACCTCTTCGCGCGAAAAAGAATATCAACTCCGGCCGTTCTTCCGCGACTCGCAGCTCAACAAATGCATTCTGGTCAAGCATACGTTGCGCACCAACGAGCGCGACCTGTTCGGCCGGAACAGGCGCACGGCGACAAAGATCATCCTGCCGTTCGATCCACACGACCTTAAGCTGGGCGGCCGATCCATCCTGGTCAACCAGGTGGGCTTCGACGGCTTCTGCCGCAGCTATTTCGGCATCGACGACGTCATGGCGATTCCGGATATCCAGATTCTTCGCCTGCTCGACCAGTTGCCGTCGCTCGACCCCTTCCTGGTCCGCGAGCACTTGAGCCGCAACGGTTTCAAGCCCGGCGCCTGTTACCTCAAGATCTCGCCATTCGATGTCCAGCGCATGGTCGGCTTCGCCAATGCCGAAATCGAGCGTCTGGTCGTCACGGCCTTCGGCGACGGCTTTGCCGGCGATGCCGGCGTTAAGCTGACCGGCAAGATCCTGGCCGACGAACTCGACAAGGAACTGGCGCCGTTGCGGCGCGTACTGCGCATGTCGGAAGACGAATTCTCCGATGGCATCTTTTCCTGGCGCGGCTTCCTTTATTTCAAGTGGCGCCACCTGGAGCTTCAGGACGAGATGCGCAAGGTGCTTGAGGGCCTGGCCACCTATCAGCCGCAAGGCGCGGCCGACGAGGCCCTGCGCGAATACCTGCGCGAGGTCCGCCCGCGCCTGGCGCGCAAGATCGTCGACGCCATCGCCAATGTCGGCCGCACCATGGCGGTCTACGACCAGGCCTACCATGCCCTGGTCGAGGGCGAGAATGCCGGACCGTTCCGCCGCTTCCTGCTCGACGGACCTGAGCTGTTCTTCGAACTGGGCGAAAATATCGGGATATTGAGCCACATCGGTTCCTTCTGGTCTTACCGGATGAACCAGGCGCTGGACCACCAACGCCTGTCGCCGATGGAATACGCAGATATCCTTATGGATTTCGAAGACTCATTGGCCGTGGTCGGCGGGATGGAAGACGAGAGGCGGGCATAGGCCCGCCTTTTTAGTTAAGGAAGAGTAACCTTGTTCATAGAAGCCCCCATCATGGCCCGCCTGGCCGACAGCAGTTTCAACTCCACGCGGGAACTGCGCAACCTGGCGCACCTGACACATGGGGGATCGAGCGACCGCATCCTCAATCTGTCGCGCATCTACCGGCAGTTCCGCGACGACGACGACTACAAGGAAAATCCGCTCTTCGAGAATTCGGCGCTGAACCGTGCCATCATCATCAAGCACAATCTGCGCGTCGATGAACGTCATCTGTTCCCGTCCACCCGCCAGACCGTGACCAAGGTCATCCTGCCTTTCGATCCCTATGATCTGTCGCTGGGCGGGCGCACCCTGTTCGTGCGCCAGCAGCACTTCGAGCAACTGGTCAAGACCTATCTGTCGATCGAGGACCTGCTGAAGAGCCGCGACATCGATATCCTGCGCACGCTCGACAGCCTGCCGTCGCTCGATCCCTTTCTGCTGCGCCAGCACCTGCTGCGCATCAATGTCCGGCCGTCACCGAAATATTTCCAGATTTCGCCGGACGATCTCAAAAGCATGGGGGCTTTTACGGCGCAGGAAGTCGAAAACCTCGTCATGGCCGCGCTTGGCGGAGAGGCCATGCAGGGGGCGGCCCGCCTCGGCAAAAAGATCCTGTCCGACGATCTCGATCGCGAGCTTTGGCCTCTAAAGGAAACGCTGAACATGACCGACGAGCAGTTTTCGAACGGCATCACCTGCTGGCGCGGATTCCTTTATTACAAGTGGGCCTATGTCCGGCTGCAGGACCAGATCCGCGAAGTCATGGCGGGCCTGTCGGGCTACAAGCCGGTGGCGACCCACGACGACGTCGTGCGCAACTATCTCAAGCGGTCGCGGCCGCGCGTAGCCAAGGCCCTGGTCAAGACCATCCAGGAAAGCGGCAAGCTTCTGGAACGTTATGACGAGGTCTATCAGGCGATGGCGGTCGACCGTAACCCTGAACCCTTCCGCCGCTTCCTGATGCAGGGATCGACCCTGTTCCTGCAACTCGGCGAAAAGCTGGGGATTCTCAACCACATCGTGTCATTCTGGAATTTCCGCATGGCCCGGGTGCTGGCCAACAATTCCAGACCGCTGGAAAGCGTCGAATACGCCGACATCCTGGTCGACTTCGAGGCCAGCCTGTTTCCGTCGTTCGCTCACGATCAGCAGGGGTAGGTCGGGCAATCCGCCGGATCAGCCCGCCCATTGCCCATTCCTGGCTCAATCCATCAGCTTCTGCGCCAGGTAGGTGAACTCGATGGCGTAGCGGTGCGCGGTTTCCTTCAGGTTGGCCGCCGCGGCGTGGCCGCCCTCCGTGTTCTCGTAATAGAGGAAGGGAAGGCCCATCGCCTCGAACAGGGCCGCCATCTTGCGCGCATGGACAGGGCCGACGCGGTCGTCCTTGGTTGAGGTCTCGAACAGAGGCTCGGGGTAAGCGACGCCGGCCTTGACGTTGTGATAGGGCGAAATCGAGCGCAGGAAAGCGCCTTCGACCGGATCGTCCGGATTGCCGTATTCGCCCTGCCACGAGGCGCCGGCCGACATGTGGGTATAGTTGACCATGTCGAGCAGCGGCACCTGGACGACGACGGCGTTCCACAGGTCCGGGCGCTGCGTCAGTTGCACGCCCATAAGCAGCCCGCCGTTCGAACCGCCCATGATGCCGAGGCGGCGCGGCGTCGTCACTTTGCGCGCGATCAGGTCTTCGGCCACCGCCTGGAAATCGTCGTAGATGCGCTGGCGATGGGTTTTCAGGCCGGCCTCGTGCCACCTTGGGCCGAACTCGCCGCCGCCGCGGATATTGGCCAGCACATAGGCGCCGCCCTTTTCCAGCCAGAGCTTGCCGACGCCAGCGGAATAGCCGGGCAGCATCGACGCCTCGAAGCCGCCGTAGGCGTAGAGCAGGGTGGGCGTGTTGCCATCGAGCCTGATGTCCCTGCGCGCCACCAGGAAGTAGGGCACCTTCGTGCCGTCCTTCGACGTCACCCAGAACTGCTGCACCTGCAGGCCCTCGGCATTGAAGCGTTCCGGCGCCGACTTGATCTTTTCCACGGTTCCGGAAGCGGCGTCGGCGCGGTAAAGCGTCGTCGGCGACAGGAAGCCCGATGCCGTGACGAAAATGTGGTCGCTTTCGTCGTCGGCAGAGGCGATGCCGAGCGTCGAATTGGCGGGCAGGGCGAGCATCTGCGACGACCACTTGCCGCCGGCATAGTCGAAACTCAAGACCTGGCCCGTCACATTCGACAGGATGGCCAGGACCAGGCGGCCCTTCGTCTGCGTGACCGCGTCGACCGACTGGTGTTCGTCGGGCGCGAAGACGGTGACGGGCTCCATATGCGCCGGATCGGCGAGGGCGGATTTCAGGTCGACGGCGATGATCGCGCCGCTCCTGAAGACCGTGCCCTTGGCCGACGTCCAGTCGTCTTTCAGGCGGAACACGCCCTGTCCCTTGAAATAGGCGCTGAAGTCGGTGGTCTGCGGCAGGGGCAGGACGACGGGGCCGTTGCCGCCATAATAGGTCTGCAGTGTGTGGAAGAAGTCGAGACCGCGATAGGCCAAATCCATCACATAGTCGCCGTCGATGTCGCGCAGGACGTAGCGGCCCGCCGACACGTCGCTCTTTTCGCCACGAAAGATTTCGACCGCCTGGTCCAGCGTCTGGCCGCGCTTCAGCGATTTCGTGATGAAGGCATAGCCCGAGGTCGTGACGTCGCCCGGCTGCCATTCCCGCGAGATGTAGATCGTGTCCTTGTCGCGCCAGCTCGCCGACTGCTTGCCGGCCGGCAGTTCGAAGCCGTCCTTGACGAAGGCCTTCGTCACCGTGTCGAATTCCCGCACGATTTCGGCGTCGGTACCACCGTCGGACAGGCTGACCAGGCAATAGCGCTCTTCCGGCGGCAGGCAGTCCGCGCCGTGATAGACCCAGGTCTTGCCGTCGGCCTTGGACAGGGCGTCGATATCGAGCAGGGTGTCCCACTGCGGCGTGCCGGACCTGTACGACTCCCAGGTCGCCCGGCGCCAGATACCCTGCTTGTGATCGGCGTCCTGCCAGAAATTGTCGACATGGCCGTGTTTCGCGAATGTCGGAATCGCGATGCGGTCGGTGGCCTCGACGATCTTCAGCATGTCGGCTTCGTACCGGGCGAAGCGCGGGTCCTTCGACAGGCGGTCGAAGGTCGACTGGTTGTGCGCCTCAACCCAGGCCAGCGCTTTTTCGCCTTCGATATCGTTGAGATAGTCGCGCGGGTCGGCGGCGCCCTTCTCTGCGGTATTGGGATTGGATGCGGCGGACTTGGCGACGGTCGTCATCTGGGCCTGCGATGAATGAGCGAATGCGGCCATGACAGCCAGCGTCGCCGCGACATATACCGATTTGGATGAAAAGCGCACGGTCGTCCCCCGAACCTGATGGAAATTTCGGATGAAACTATCGCTTTTTCGCGATATGGCAAGGCGCTTGAAAAGCAGCGGCAAAAAGTACTTTACAAAATAAAGTTCTTTGATAGCATGTACGCATCGCTGTTCAGGAGGCTTTGCGCCATGACGACCGACCAACTCGAATCCGAAATCGCCTATATGAAATCCATGGCCCTGTCCGGTGGCCATGGACCGCTGAAGAACGGCGCCAGCCTGTTCTGGGCGGGGCTGCTCTACGGCGCCGGCTCCATCGGCCAATACGCCATCAATGTCGGCTACCTGCCGCAAAGCCCGTGGACAGCGGCAGGTTTGTGGTTCGGAATCAGCATCGTCTATGCCATCATCATGATCGTGACGCTAGGGGGCGTGCGCAGGGGCAGGGAAACGCCCGCTACGCGCGCCTCGCATTCGGCGTGGTCGGCGGTAGCGCTCGGCATTTTCGCCTTCATGATCTCGATGATCGTGATGGCCAATATCGTCCATGACTTCAACACCCTGTCTTTTGTCATGGCGCCGGTCATCCTGGTCCTCTACGGCGTGGGCTGGTGGGTCAGCGCCGTCGCGTCCGGCGCCCGCTGGCTGCGCGTCGTCGCTTTCGGCGCCTTCGCCGGCGCACCCGTCCTTTGCCTGCTGACAGGACGGGCGGAACAGATGCTGGCCTATGCCGTCGCCCTTTTCCTTTTCGCCATGGCGCCGGGCTTCGTGCTGATGCGCGCGGAGAAGGCCTGATCATGGACTCCTTCAATATCGACTCGCTCGACGACGTGATCCACGGGCGGTTGCGATTGGGGATCATGGCTTTTTTGTCGACGGCCGGCTCGGCCGATTTCACCCTGCTGAAAAAGCGCCTCCAGGCCACGGACGGCAACCTTTCCGTACAGTTGCGCAAGCTGGAGGAAGCTGGCTACGTCGCCATCGACAAGGCCTTCCTCGGCAAGAAACCGCAGACCAGCGTGACGCTGACCGATGCAGGCCGCACCGCCTATATCGGCTATCTCGACGCCATGCGGAAGCTGATCGCCGACACGGGGCAATAGACGCTGCCGTGGGCCTGATGGCTCACGGCACTTTTATTTGCAAATGAAACTATTTGGGCGCATGCTGGGTGTGAAAAAGAGGACCCCGCCATGGAACCGATCCCCGTCAAACCCGTTTCCGAGAAACATGGAATTGTCGGCGGTTATGTACCCGCCCGCCCCGACTGGACGATCGAGCAGGATTGGGACGCCTATACGGCGGCCGAGCATGTGACCTGGCAGACCCTTTATGCCCGTCAGGTCGAACTGCTGCCGGGGCGCGCCTGCAAGGCCTACCTCGACGGTCTGGACGCCCTTCCGATCGACGGGGAAACAATTCCGGACTTTTCGAAACTCAGCGATGCCCTGATGCGGCGAACCGGCTGGCAGATCGTTGCCGTCCCGGGCATGGTGCCCAACGACATCTTTTTCGATCACCTGGCCAACCGCCGTTTCCCGGCCGGCCAGTTCATCCGCAAGGCGCACGAGCTCGACTACCTCCAGGAACCCGACGTCTTCCACGACGTGTTCGGCCATGTGCCCATGCTGATGAACCCTGTCATGGCCGACTTCATGCAGGCCTATGGCGAGGGCGGAAAGCGCGCTGAAAGGCTGGGCGTGCTCGATCGGCTGGCCAGGCTCTACTGGTACACCGTCGAATTCGGCCTGGTCGAGGAAGAGGGCGGGGTTCGCATTTTCGGCGCCGGCATCCTGTCGTCCTTCTCGGAAACAACCTTTGCGCTCGACTCCCCGTCGCCCAACCGCGTCGGCTTCGACCTCAGGCGCGTCATGCGGACGCTGTATCGCATCGACGAGTTCCAGGAGAGCTATTTCGTCCTGCCGTCGATCGACAGCCTGCTCGACTTTGCCAGCACCGATTTCGCCCCCGTCTATGACGAACTGGCGTCGCAGCCGGATATTCCCGCATCGCAGGTGCTCGGCACGGACCGGCTGTTCACGCGGGGCACCGGCAGTTATCACCAGGCGTTGATCGCTTAACCCGGGCTGCCTCTTGCCGGTTGTGCACGGGCCCCCATATATCCGGCAGGAGGATTCCGGCATGCCGAAACTCACGCCCGAACAGATAGACGGCCTTCGGCGTGACCTGCCCTTGTGGCAGGCGGACAGCGACTCGCTTTTCCGTGAACTCGCCTTCGCGGACTTCAAACATGCCTTTGCCTTCATGACCGAAGTGGCCGGCGAGGCCAACCGGGCCGACCACCATCCTGACTGGTCGAACGTCTATGACAAGGTGTCCGTCCTGCTCACCACCCACGATGCCGGCGGAGTGACGGAAAAAGATGTGGCGCTGGCGCGATTCATCGATGGCGCCGCGAAGCGCAATGGCGTAAAATAGTACCGCAAAAACGTGGCGTGGGTTCGTGTAAGTCAACAACCCTATTTAATTTTTATTTTTCTGAACCTACTCCTCGTTACACGCGAATACCAAGTCTGAGAGGCACCGCGAGTCGCACATGCTCGAGAAGAAAAACACGATCCTGATTGTGGATGACGAAGAAGAAATCCGCAAAATGCTCAGCATTTTTCTTGATGCGGCGGACTTCAAGGTCTGCGAATGCGACAGCGGCAAACAGGCCCTGCGTCTCTCGGCTTCGGTGCGTCCCGACCTGATCCTGCTCGACCTCGGCCTGCCCGATATCGACGGCAAGGAGGTCATTGCCAAGATTCGCGAATGGTCGAATGTTCCCATCGTCGTCCTGACGGCGCGCGCCGAGGATTCGGACGCTGCGCCCGCGCTCAATACCGGGGCCGACGACTATGTCACCAAGCCTTTCAGCGCCGAGGTCCTTCTGGCGCGCATCAATGCCAACCTGCGCAAATCGGCGGTCAAGGAAGTGGGCGAGCCCGAAATCGTCCACGGCCCTATCCGCATGGATCTGGTGCGCCACGAAGTTTATATCGACAACGAGCGCGTGGCCTTTACGCCGAAGGAATACGACCTCCTGCGCTACTTCCTGGTCAATCGCGGCCGCATGCTGACGCACAAGCAGATTCTGAAGGAGGTATGGGGCCCCGCCCACCTCGAGGATACGCAGTACCTGCGCGTCTATATCGGCCAGGTCCGCGACAAGCTTGAAACCCGTGAGGGCCTCGGCAAGTCGATCGTGTCGGAATCTGGCATAGGTTACCGCATGGACCTCGTCGAATAATGCCGCTTTTTCCCCTGAGTGCCGATGACTGGCCCCGATGCGCAAGCACCGGGGTTTTCTTTTGACCGGCTTATGTCGTTCTTACGTAAGGGCTTTCTGACGCCTTTTGTATATTTACGGCCGTTTTTCTAGGCTGAATGCAGATGACAAGGCGCGGCACAAGGTTCGCGCTCCGTTGCAAGTGGAGGCTTTCATGCTGAACTGGATTGTTACCTTCTTCATCCTGGCCGTCATCGCGGCCTTCCTGGGCTTTACGGGCATGGCGGGCACGTTCGCGTCGATCGCCAAGTTCATCGCCGTTATCTTCGTGGTGCTGTTCGTCGCCAGTCTGGTCTACCGGATGATCACCGGCCGCAGCGTCAATCCGCCGCTATAAGCGACGGTAAAACGAGAAAGCCCCGCACGCGTGCGGGGCTTTTTTATTGGGCGTCGGCAAATATTCCGGAGACACGAACTTTGGCGAGGCCTCCGGCCCGCCCCAAACGCTTTCGCAATGCAGAGGCCAGAGCCGGGTCGGGTGCGTGCGCCATGCAGCGCGGGACCTGACAAGCATATCGCGAGCCTTATGCCCGATGGTCGCGGTAGAACAGGGTAAATACGGCGCCGCCTTCCGGATGGTTGGTCAGTTCGATGCGACCATCCAGAAGCTTCATGATATGCCGGCAGATGGTCAGGCCTAGCCCCGTGCCGGCATTCTGCTGATCGGCGCGCTGCAGCCGCATGTACTTGTCGAAGACCATGGCCTGCTTGTCCTGCGGAATGCCGTCGCCGTGGTCGCGGATGCGGACGAAGCCCTCATTGCCGGTCACGCCGTGTTCGATCTCGACATAGGGGTCTTCGCCGCCGTATTTGCGGATGCCGTGCTTGAAGGCGTTATGCAGCACCAGGCCGATAGCGCGGCTGCCCAGCATGGGATCGGTCCAGATCTCGTCGTGGTCGCCTACAGCGCGGATTTCAAGTTCGCCGCGGGTCTTGAGCGGCCCCAGGCGCGACAGGCTGTCCTGGATCATCTGGCCCATGCGGCAGGCCTCGAAACGCGGCTTGACGGCCGACGCCTCGAACTTGGCCATGTCGAGGATGTTGGTGATGAAATAGTCGAGCCGGAAGGCCTCGGTCAGGGCCGAACTGATAAGGGAGCGCCGCTTCTCTTCGGGAAGCTTGTCGTACAGCATGGTCATGACCTCAAGCGAGCCGATGATGGTCGCCAGCGGTGTCTTCAGGTCATGGGAAACCGACGACAGCATCTGCCGGTGCAGATATTCGCGCATCTCGTCATGCGAAAGCGATGACAGGTCGTCGGGGATCATGCTCGGGTTCATAACAACAATGCTCGCCACAGGCAATGAACCCTGATGCCGAAACGGACCGGAAAAGGCGAAGCCGACATCCAGGCGCGGCCTGCCGGGTTCAAAGGCCGGCGCTGGATGATCGGGTGTCGTTGCGATTCTGCGGCTTCTGATGATCGGCGGCCGCCTTGACGTCTTCGGAGGCCTCGGAAATCGCCGAGGACGCGGCGTCTCCCGCCTTCGATACAGCGGACACGGTGGCGGATCCGGCGCGTGACAGGGCTGTGCCGGCGCTGGAGACGGTCGAACTGTCCGTCAGCTCGCTGGTCGCGCTCGCGACCGTCGCAGCGCCAGAATTGATTGCGGCGCCCAGCTTTTCCTCCGGTGTGCGACGATCGTGGCGATTCAGCAGCCAGGCGGCCGCGAAGACGATCAGGAGCAGGACGACGGCGGTGGACAGGAGGCGTCCGAGAACGTTCATCCGCGTGCGTCCCTATTCGTCGATATGCCCGGCGATCGACTTGAATACCGCCAGTTCGTCCTGGTCTTCCTGGGGATCGAACAGTTCGGGCGGCAGATCGTCGTCATAAATATCGCCGTCATAGCGGACCTGGTGAGCATAGTCGGGCTTGCGGTCGGGAACGGGGTAGGGGGTGGACATGGGATCTCCGGGAAAAGCAGGATTTGCGGTCAGATTTCCGGACGGTCGACCGGCGGAATATCGGGCAGGACGTCAGGAGGCAGGCCTTCAGGAGGGGCAACGGGATCGTTGGCCGGGACTTCGGGCTCGGTGACGTCCGGATCGGGCGGATCGTTGGGGCCGGGCTGAATGATGGACATATGAAATCCCCTGTCGGTGCGATGCGTGCCGACGATAGGGAAAAGCCTGCAAAGGCTCAGTGTCTAAGCGGGAAAGCGCCTGTAAGGAGCCGGTAAGAGGGGTTTGTAAACCGGACCGACCGTCGTTTAGCGCAGCTGGCCGAGCTTCAGCGCCAGGATGTCGGGCAGGACGGGCTTCGAGATATAATCGTCCATGCCGGCCTGCAGGCAACGCTCGCGGTCGCCGGCCAGCGCATGGGCCGTCACCCCGATTATGGTGTTGCGGTAACCGCGGCCGGTGGCTTCCTTGGCGGCCTCGAGGTCGCGAATCCAGCGCGTGGTTTCCAGTCCGTCCATGCCCTGCATCTGCACGTCCATCAGGATGGCGTAGTGCGGGCCGGATGCCGCCTTGATGATGTCGATGGCCTCGGTGCCCGAAGCCGCCGACACGGTGTCGTAACCCAGCTCTTCCAGCATCAGGCTGAGAACCATGATGTTGGGCGCATAGTCCTCGACGATGAGGACGCACGGACGGCCGTTTTCACCCAGCACCGGCCTGTGCACCGTACGCGGCGTGAGCAGCGATGACAGCGACGCCGGAAGCGGACGCACGGCCGGTGTATTGTCCTGGACCTCCTGCTTGCCGGCGCGCGCCTGGCGCAGGTTGACGAAGAAGCTCGATCCTTCGCCCTGGCGGCTTTCGACGCGGATCGTGCCGCCCATCAGTTCGACCAGCGACCGCGCGATCGACAGGCCCAGCCCCGAGCCGCCGAAGCGCCGCGTAATGGTTTCGTCGGCCTGGGTGAACTTGTCGAAGATCAGCGGCAGTTTCTCGGCCGGGATGCCGATGCCGGTATCGCGCACGCTGAGGTCCAGGACGACGTGATCGTCGCCGTCGGACCGGGTTTCGGCCGAGATGACGATGCGGCCTTCGTCGGTGAATTTGAGTGCATTGCTGACCAGATTCATCAGAACCTGTTGCAGGCGCGTGCGGTCGCCCATCAGCACGTCGCCATGGGTATGGTCGGCCAGTTCGAGGTGCAGGCCCTTGCGGCTGGCGTCCGGCTCGAACATCAGGTGGATGTCCTTGAGAATCTCGGCCGGCTGGTACCGTATGGTCTCCAGCGCCACGCGGTCGTCCTCTATGCGGCTGATGTCGAGCAGGTCGTTGATCAGCTTGAGCAGCAGGTCGGCGTTGGTGCGCAGGGTCTCGACGATCTTCTTCTGGTCATCGTTGAGCTGCGACTTGGCCAGCACGGTCGCAAGCCCCGTGACGACGTTCATCGGCGTGCGGATTTCGTGGCTCATGGTCGCCAGGAAGCGGCTTTTGGCCTCGCTGGCCTGTTCGGCGCGCTCCTTGGCCAGCATCAGTTCCTCGCGCTGGCGGGCGTTTTCGCGCAGCAGCATTTCCTTCGTATAGGCCGCCTGCATGATGGCGGGCAAAAGGTCGAGATAGGTCTGGTTGACGTCCTTCACCGCATAGTCGGCGGCGCCGCGCTGCAGGGCTTCGAGTGCGATGCGCTCATCGCCGCCCACGGTCAGGATGACCGCCGGCGGGGAATCCGGGATGGCATTGAGCTTTTCCAGGAATTCGAGCCCGCTCATGCCGGGCAGGTTATAGTCGACCAGCAGCAGGTCGTAGCGCTGGCCGTCGGTAATGACCTGCAAGGCCTGTTCCGCCGTACCGGCCGTATCGACCTTCAGGCCGGCCCGGTCCATGCGTTTCTGCAGCAGGCGCGCAAGGGCTGCGTCGTCCTCGATATAGAGGATGGTCTGCATGCCCGACTGCGGCTGAGCATTGGGGTCCGGATCGGCATCAAGCGGCATCAGGGTATCAGTCATGGATATGGGGCACGCGCACAACGGTCATCATCAAGCCGAGCTTGCGGATGGCCTCGGAAAATTCGTCATAGCCCACGGGCTTGGTCATGAATACGTTGCAGCCCAGGGCGTAACACCGATCGATATCGCGCGGGGCGTCGGTGGTGGTCAGAATAACCACGGGCATGCGCCGCGTCGCCTCGTTGGCCTTGAGGTGGCGCAGGATTTCGAAACCGTCGATGTCCGGCAGATTGAGATCGAGCACCGCCACCATGCGGTCGTAGGGGCGGTCGGGCTGGTCGGCGCCGAAGAAATACTCCAGGGCGGCGGCGCCCGACGACAGGTGTTCGATCGGATTCTGCACGCCGACGCGCTTCAGGTTGCGCTTTATCAGACTGGCATGGCCCGCGTCGTCTTCGACGAGAACGATGGAGAAGGGATCTTCGAACTGGCTGATCATGATGGTTCCTGATGGCCTTCCTCAGCTGGCCAGTGCACGGGTTTCGGCCGTGTCGTTGCTTGCCGCCGGCGGCACCTTTCTCGGCAGGCTGAAATGGAAGGTGGTGCCGATTCCGACATTCGATTCGAACCAGATGGCGCCTGACATTTTGCGCAGGGTCGCCTTGACGAAAGCCATGCCGAGGCCGAGGCCCCGCACGTCGCCGGTATTGCGGGCGCGCCGGAAGATGTGGAATACCTTCTGGCTGTCTTCGGGTTCGATGCCGCGGCCGTTGTCGCGGACGGAAAAGATGTAGTCCCGCGCGGTTTCCTGGGCCGAAATCTCGATGTGGCCCGGCCGGTCGGGCTGGAGGTACTTGACGGCGTTGTCGAGCAGGTTGGAGAAGATCTGTTCCAGCGCCAGGGGGTCGGTGACCAGGTCGGGCATGTCGCCGATAACCACCTCGACCGCCTTCGCCGTGATTTCGTAACTTTGCGCGCCCAGGCACTTGTCCAGGATGGCGCGCGAACTGACCAGTTCTTCGCGATAGACGTACTTGCCGATACGCGACAGGTCGAGGATGGCGGTGGTCAGGGTGTCCATGCGGTCCACGGCATTGCCTATGAAGCCGAGCGCTTCCGGGATGTCGAGCTTAAGCACGGTTTGCAGCCGCGCCCAGGTTTTTTCGCCCAGCTTGTCACTGGCCGGCTCCAGAATCTGGTTGAGCTCGTCGACGGCCAGCGACAGCTCATGGCTGAAGCCCTTGAGGTTGACGAGCGGTGAACGCATGTCGTGCGAGGTAATGTAGGTAAAGGCCTCCATGTCGGCGTGGAGTTGCTTGAATTCCTCCTCGCGCTGCTTCTGTTCGGTGATGTCGGTATGCGTGCCGATCAGGGTGCGGATCTGGCCGAACTTGTCCCAGACGCCGACACCGCGGGACATGACCCAGCGCCACGTACCGTCGCGGTGGCGCATGCGGAAGATGTTATTGTAGAGCGGGGTCTGGCGCATGATGTACTGGCGCCGGATCTCCAGCATCTGGGCGACATCGTCGGGATGAATCATGGCGATGACGCCTTCGGGCGTCAGCTCCAGTTCATGGTCCTCATAGCCCAGCATCGCCTTGAATTCCTTGGAGGCGAAGAAAGTCTCCGTAATGAAGTTGAGCTCATACAGGCCGTCGTTGATGCCATTCATCACCATGCGGAAGCGGGCTTCAGCCTTGCGGTTCTCGTCCTCGATGGTTTCGTTCTCGGACTCCAGCTTGATGATGGTCACCGTGCCGGCCAGCACGATGCCGATGCCCAGGATCGAGCCGATAATCAGGATGTAGATGAAGTTGGCCTTCTGGGAGTCGACGTCCTTGATGTGCTTTTCCAGGTCGACCAGGCGCGCCTTGACGCTTTTGTCCATCAATTCGCGAAGCGCGTCCATGCGCTGGCGCTGCACTTCCAGATCGGCGACCGAGACCGCGCCGCGGCCATGCGCCTGGACCGCGGCCACCTGGGTATTGAGCAGCTTTTGCAGGTCCTCTATGCGATCCAGCCAGATATTTGTCTCGGCGAAGAAGGCGCCGTCGTTATAGGTGGCGTTGCGCAGGCCGAACAGTTCGGCACGCACCTGGCCGCTGACCTTGGCGTAGGTTTCGAGGAATTTCGGGTCGGCGGAAATGACATAGCCGCGCACGCCTGTTTCCATGTCGACGAGGTCGAGCAGGATCAGCCGCGTCTGGCGGATCGCCTCATACTGCCGGATGGTATAGGCGTTCAGTTCCTCGACCGTACGGTACTGGTTGTAGATGATCATGGTGAAGGAACACAGGGCGATGGACACGATGCTGAAGAACGCCAGATAAAGGTGTTTGACGTTTATGCCCCAGGGTAACCACATGGTGTCCGGTCAGCTTTCCCAATGCCTGCCGTCGTTCTAACGCAAGGCCTCGCCGTTTTATATCCCTTCAGGCCGCCGAATGACAGACTTTCAAGTGGCGGCGACCGGCGTCCATGTGAACGTTCCCGAGACTGACGGTAGGGTGCGTGATCACAAACGGCAATAAGGGGCGGACGCTTAAAAATAAAAAACCCATAAGGAAGTCTTGGACTTCCTTATGGGCAAGACGCCAGGAGAAAAAGGCGGGAGAAGGATACGCTACACTACTTGGGAACACCCTTGGCCTTGACGCGCCGGCCGGCGGCGAAAATGCCGTCAAGAAAGGCGCCGGCGGTATCCGTCACCGGCGCCAGCGGCGTTTGCGTACGAAAGGCTTCCAGAATCTCGGCGCGCACGGTCTTCCAGATACGCAAGGCGATCACGACGGCGGCGACAAGCAGAACCAGTGCGGTCACGGTCACCGCGATCGCCCCGGTGGCGATATCGGCGCCCGCCGCCAGCATCTGCGCATAGCCGAGCCACAGCAGCGCGCACACCATCAACGCGGCAAGAACGGTGGCGAAAACGCCCAGGCAGATGACCAGGGCAAGCCCAGCCAGGGCGTTGAGCACATGCGGCCTCGCCGAGGCCAGCTTGCGGTTGACGATGAATAGCTCGAGGAGCCGGGCGAGTGCTTGCATTGATTTGCGGAGGCGCAGAGCCAAAAAAAGCGTCCGTGAGGACGCTTTCCGGGCCGCGTTTCTATCAGCGGCGTGTCAGCAAGGCGCCGAGGATGAAGCCCGCGCCCAGCGCGATAAGACTGGACCGGACGGGGTTCAGCCGGATTTCGTCCTGGACGCCGCTGGATACGCGATTGGTCGATTCAAGCGTCCGGTCGACGAAGCTGCGGAACTTCTGACCGGCTTCGTTGGCATAGTCCGAAACGCTGTCGATCGCCGCACGGCCTTCGGCGACGACCTCGTCCGCCGCGGACTTCAGGTCGTTTTCAGCCGAAGCCCTGGTGACGTTGGCGGCGACTTTGGTGGCGGTCGAAATCATGCGTCGATCTCCTCGGAACGAAAACGCGTCGGATTGTCAGGGAGAAGAATAGGGGTCGCGTTCACGGAGGCCGTTTGAGGTCTTAGGCTAGGGGGGGGCGATGAAGAGCCTCAACCGACTGCCGTGAACGCGATGATCGAAGGCTACAGGGACCGGCCTCAAGGCACCATGTGCGGAGCGCGATCCGAAAATAAAGACCGCATAAAAGCCTGGGTTGCACTGCGGCGAAGGCCTCGGTTTATCCCATCCTTATGCCGTCTCTTCCGCTCCGGTGCGTCAATTTTACGGCCACTCGTCTAAGGTCGGATCGATGCGGCCCGCGGGGCTGCCAACCCATCCGAAGGAGACTGCATATGTCGATAAAGTCGAGCATCAAGGAAGCCGCCGGCGCCACCGAGGAAGAACTGGGCGAAGCCGTCCACAACGACAAGATGGCCGAAAAGGGCCGCCGCCTGCGCAACGAAGGCCGTGTCGGCAACGGCAAGATGCCAAAGGTCACCAAGGTCGGTTCCGAAAAATAAGGTCTTGCCATTCGGCGCAGGTTTTGCCTTCGCCGTCGCGGGGTTTCCCCCGCACTTCTTTGGCCTCCCGGTTCGCCGGGAGGCCTTTTTGCGGGTCCTCCTCCCCATCCCGGATGGAGAGGTGCCGGCGAAGCTGACGGGGGGCTAAAGGAAGAAGCCGGCTTCACATCCGATCAAATTTGCGATTCATTCTCAAAATATGTTGACGTCGAAATTCCCCGGTCTATTTTTGCAATCGATTCTCATTTGCATCTTTTGAGAGGCGGCCATGACTCCTTCCGACCTGCGCCAGTTGCGCTATACCGAACATTTCCTGATCTGGTCCATCCGCACTTCGCTGAGCTGCTGTACGCAGTGCCGGACGCTCATGCGCGAAATGGACCGCGCCTTCGGACCGCTGAGCCAGGCCGGACACTGCGGTCTCGTCATCTTTCTCCGGGCGATGGGGCAGGGCAAACGCACCCTCCGTATCGGCCGTCCCGGCCATATCGAACTGACTTCGGACGAAAGGTGCTTTCTGGCATTGTTCGCGGCCCTGCAGGCCGGTGACCGCGACCGTGCCACGGCCCATGCGCGCTGGCTGGCCGGTTCGGATGCCGTTCACGACATCTGCCTGGCCGCCGGCGTGCTTACCCGGCTGTTCAGTCAGCGCGGACTGGAATTCCGGCAATTCGAGGACGCCCGGGCGGCGGGCGCCGACCGGGCTTCCATACCGCCGGATGACGGCAAGGTCAGGGTATTGCCCTGGCCCCCGCACCGTCCGGCGGAGGATTTGAGCCTATCGTCCGTGTTCTGATGAAATGGCGAAAGCCACTGTTCAGAGGCCGAGATGCGCCAGCAGATCGCCGATTTTCAGCGAGGCGAAGTGGATGCTGGAGTCCGCCACGCCGTAGGGCATGAACAGCCAGTCGCCGACGCGCATGGCGCCACAGGTATAGATGACGTTGGGGACATAGCCTTCGCGATTGTCTTCCGACGGAGACAGCAGCGGATCGATGGAGCGGGCAATCACTTTACGCGGATCGTCCTTGTCGAGCAGGGCCGCGCCCAGCGAATACCGCCGCACTGGCCCGACGCCGTGGGTCAGGACCAGCCAGCCCTCGTCGAGCTCGATCGGCGAGCCGCAATTGCCCATCTGAACCAGTTCCCACGGCTGTTCGGGACCCAGGATCCGATCGCCGTTGTTCCAGATCAGCCGGTCGTCGCTTTCGAGATAGAACAGGCTTTCGTGGTCGAGCCGGCCGATGGCGGCATAGCGGCCGTTGACCCGTCGGGGAAACAGGGCCAGGCCCTTGTGCTGGGCGGCCGCCCCGCGGAACGGCGTCAGCCGGAAGGCGCGGAAATCCGTAGTCTCGAAGCATTCACACGCCGTCTCGCGGCCATTATAGGCCGTATAGCTGCCAAGATAGACCTGGCTGCCGTTTTCCTCGGTGAAACGGACCATGCGCAGGTCCTCCAGGCCATTGGCTTGTTGCTTGGTCACGGGGAACAGCACGGTCTCCGATACCGGACACGCCTGGTGGCTATGAACCGTGACGGCGCCCTCGTTGGGAATGAGGTCGCGCGGCCGGGCGGCGACGGCGAAATCGGTCTCGGGCTTTATCTCGATCGAGCCATCGGCGAAGAAGGTGCCTTCGCGGAAGGAAATCGTCGAAATGTGGCCCTCTCCGACCGTCCGCGTCGACAGGATAAAGTTCACCGCGCCGTTGCCGGCGCCGGTCTGGTCGGGATGGACAACTACGGACGGATTCATGACGGCGGCGGCCTGGTAGCTGTATTCGTGGCTGAAATAGGCCCCGATCAGCGCCTTGTGGTCCTCGTCGAGGGCCTCAAGGCCGCCATGAATGCTCTGGACCTGTTTGAAGCGTTCGAGGAAGATGCCGCGCGTCTGCCAATGGCGCCCGGTGAAGTCGCGGTTGACCTCCTCCAGCACGGTGCGCACCTGGTCGCCGCTCAGTGCCTTGATGGCTTCGCAGATGCGGCCGACCCGCGAAAAGGCGCCCATGGCCGAATCGGAGGGGGCGATCGATATCTGGAAAGGCAGGATCACGACCCTTTCCGGGTTGGCGCGCAGCGTGATCGGGCTCTGCATCATCTCAGTTAGGGGCCTGGCGCCCCTTGGCGTATCGGCACTGCCGTCCATTCAGGTCTCCCATAGACAGACACCGCCCCGTTCCCAAGCCGTCTCAGGATATCGCGTACCGCGGGGCGGCGAAAGACCGATCATGCATCGGCGCGGCGTTTATCCCGCACGGCGGTGCGCACGGGGGAAGCGGCGTCGGCCTTGAAGGCAAGCTTCAGCGCAGTCCAGCCGAGATGCCAGGCCAGGATCGACTCGGCGCCCTGGTTCTGGTTGCAGCCGTGGGGCGTCAGGCCGTCGAAGCAGCCGCCATCCGGCGTTACCAGCGGAATGTTCTGGCTGTTTTCGCCTTCGAACCAGGCGAAGGCGCGCAGCGCCTCGTCCTGCCATTCGGGCTCGTGCGTGATGCGCGCGGCCGTCAGGCAGGCCTCGATGCTGGCCAGCGCCTCGAGCGGCTGCTGGTCGTAGAGCGGATGGACCTGGCCGTCTTCCTTGAAGCGCGAGGTCGGCACTGGCAGGAAGCAGCCCTTTACGGGCACGGTCTGCTGTTTCATCAGCCAGTCCAGTGCCGCCAGGCCATCCTTCAGCATCTCGGTGTCGGACAGGAAATTTCCGGCCAGGATAAGGCCTTCGGCCAGGCGTGCATTGTCGTAGGCCAGGAAGGGTTCCAGCCAGGGGTGATCCGGACGGGCGAAGCGCTTGTGGTGGTCGTGCAGGACGCGGCCATGATGGCGGATTGCGGCCTGGACGTCCTGGGGATTGCCGACCACGCCGAACGCGCGGCAAAGCGCCTTGGCGACGATGGCTACGCCGCGCAGCGACGTCCATTCGGCGCTGACGGCGATGGCGCGCTGCGCCAGGTCGGTGGCCCAGGTGCGGATGTCCGCCGGCAGGTCGGAGCGGGCCGTCTCGATCAGGGCTTCCAGGGTACGCGCGCAGCAGTCGTCCGACCCGCCGTTGTCCAGCCATCTGCGGTCGAAGCCCATGAAGTTGCGGAAGCTCTGTCCCGTCCAGGCGTGATCGACGAAGCTGGCATAGGTGTAGACGCGCTTCGACTGGTCCGGCGACAGGCGCTCCAGCTGGGACTGGCGGGCCAGCAGCATGAGGGCGCGGCAGGTGTCGTCGGTGCAATACCCATGGGCGCGGTCGGGCAGGCGGTACTTGCCATGCTGATAAAAGCCGGTGTCGTCGCTCATGCGCGCGATGGCGTCGGACGCCGGCCGCAGGGTGGTGAAGGAACGGGTCGTCATGGTCTTTTCCGCTATGGCGGCGCTGTCGCGCCTGACGTCTTCCTCGGCCCGGGTGATGTAGGCCTCGGCCACCGCCGACCAGCGCGACGACAGGCCGTACATGTAGGCGCGCCGGCTCATCGCCTCGCGTTGCGACTCCGAGGCCAATAGGCTGCAGATGGCGCGGGCGAAGGCCGGCGTGTCGTGGAACGGACAGATGATGCCGACCCCGTTCGCCAGTGCTTCCGTGGCATGCCAGTAGGGCGTCGAGACGACCGGACGGCCAAGCGCGATAGCGTAGGACAGGGTGCCGGAGGTGATCTGGGTCTCGGTGAGGTAGGGCGTGACGTATATGTCGCTGGCCTGCAGGATCTCCACCAGGTCGTCGTCGTTGACGAAGCGATTGATGAAATGGACATGGTCTTCCACGCCCAGGTCCCGCGCCATCGCCTTGAGGCTGTCGCGGTATTTTTCGCCCTCGTTGCGGATCAGGTGCGGATGGGTGGCGCCGATGACCAGATAGACCGTGTCGGGATCGGTCTTCAGGATGTCCGGCATGGCCCTGATGACCGTCTCGATACCCTTGTTCGGCGACAGGAGGCCGAAGGTAGTCAGGGTCTTCTTGCCGGCGAAGCCCAGCTTGGCCTTGAAAGCCTCGGTGGGACGCAACGGACGTGAAGGCGCGCCGTGCGGCACGATGGCGATCTTGGAGTCCGGCACCTTATAGACGCGCTTCAGGATCTCCGCTCCCTTGCGGGTCATCGCGACGACGGTCGCCGAGACGCGGACAAGGCCCTCCATGATGCGGCGCTGGTCGTCGTTCGGTGCCTCCAGGATGGTGTGCAGGGTGGTGACGATCGGCATGGTCAGCCGCTCGACGAGGTCCAGGATATAGGCGCCCGACGGACCGCCGTAGATGCCGAATTCGTGCTGCACGAACATCAGCTGCGTGCCGTTGCTGTTCAGTTCGTCGGCCAGCCGGATATAGGCCGCGACGTCATTCTGCGCCATCGGGTGCGTGACTTCCGGCGGATAGTCGTAGGTGTTTCCGGGGTCGTTCATGGCGACGACGGTCCAGGTCGCGCCGGGCAGGGCCTTGGCCAGGCAGTTGTACATGTCGCGGGTGAAGGTCGCCAGGCCGCACTGGCGCGGCGGGAAATTGCCGATGATCGCCGTACGGTTGAAGCTGGCCTCTACGGCGGTGGCGCCGATCCCGGCAATGTCTGCCGCTGTAAAATCTTCGCCCTGTGCCGTAAAGGTGTTGGCTTCCAACATATCGACCTCTGCATACTGTCCGGGGCCCGGCAGCGGGGATCAGAGGAAAGATAATCGACTCCGTCTGCGCCCGGGCGGTAGAATGGTAATATCGCGGGGCGAAACGAAGGCTCGCCCCTTGCGCTGCAAAATGGCCGGAAGGGCTGTAAAAAGTCAGTTCGGTTGCCGAAATCGCCCGTAAAGCGTTAATCAGTAACGTGAGCGCACGGGCCGGAAGACGACCGCGCGCAAAGGCATATTTTTCAAGGAAAGTTCAGGACGCGGACGGATCGCCGACACGGCAATTCCAGCACGCGTTCAACATGCGATGACGTAATTGTGTCTGCTTTGTGGCCGGGGCGCGGCGGGGGCTAACCGACGTCTTCCCAGCGGCCCGAGGTTTCCGAGCGGAACAGGGCGTCGATGATGCGCATGTTTTGCCGGGCGTCGTCGATGCCATAGGGCAGGGGAATTTCACCCAGGACCGCACGCGAAAAGTCCTCGCTCATGCGCGTATACTGGTCCGATACGTCCATCTCGAAGATTTCGGCCGACGATCCGTCGAGCGCCTCGCCTGTGTCGATGGCGAAGATGTTGGGGACATCGGGCTGGGCGTTATACGGCACGGGGATGGTCAGGCGCGCGTCCGCCCCCCAGACGGTCAGCTGCTGGGCGCGCGCCAGCTCGGTCGATACGCCGAAGGTGAGCTGGCGGCCGCCGCCGAAATCGAGCAGGCCGCCGGTGACGGTGTCGGTGCCGAAGGTGGCGTGACGCGTGACCAGGGCCATGACGCGGACCGGCTCGGCTTCGAAGAAGAAGCGGCCGGCGACGACGGGATAGCAGCCGATATCCATCAGCCCGCCGCCGCCCCATTCGACCTTGTTGCGGATATTGGCCGGGTCCTGGTTGTTATAGCTGAAGAAGGACTGGATCATGCGCGGGGCCGAGCCCAGGGCGCCTTTGCGCACCTGTTCGCGCGCCGCGTTCCATTGCAGCGAATGGCGGACCATGAAGCCTTCCATGATCAGAACCTTGTCCTGGACGGTCCTCAGTTGATCGAGCTCGGCGGCATTCAGCGCCATCGGCTTTTCGCACAGGACGTGCTTGCCGGCTTGTGCGGCCTTGAGGGTCAGCGGCACGTGCAGGTGGTTGGGCAGGGGATTGTAGATGGCGTCGATATCGGGATCGGCCAGCAGGTCCTCATAGGAACCATAGGCCTTTTCTATGCCGATCGACGAGGCCGTGGCCTCGGCCGCGGCCAGGTCGCGCGACGCGATGGCGGCCACGTCGATATAATGGCTCTTGCGCATGCCGGGGATGACCTTGGCCACGCCGATCCTCGCGGTCGACAACACGCCCCACCTGACCTTTTTCATGTTGCGTCCCTCGCTCATGCTTGAATAGATGGCGAATACCGCGTGCCGGTTCGCGCCGCAACAAGAGAGACCCCATGATCACCGAAATCGCCACCCTGCGCATCGATCCGGCGAAGGCCGAAGCCTTCGAAGCCGCCGTCGCCGCCGCGAAGCCGTACTTCCAGAGTTCGCCCGGCTGCCACGGCATGGCGCTGGAAAAGGTGATCGAGACGCCCGGCCTCTATCACCTGCGTGTCCTGTGGGAGACGGTCGAGGCCCATACGGTGACCTTCCGCGGTTCCGACAACTTCCAGCAATGGCGCGCCCTGGCGGGGCCTTTCTTCGTGTCGCCGCCCGACGTCGTGCACGCCGAAACCGCCGCGACATTTTTCTAAGCCATGGCCGCGCCCGACAAGAAACTTAAGGTCGCCACGGGCTTCGCCAGCGAAAAGGGGCCGCGCGCCGACAACCAGGATTTCGGCGCGGCCTATCTGGAAGGGCCTCCGCGCCACCATGGCCTGGTCGCGGCCGTCGCGGACGGGGTCGGCGGCCAGAAGGGCGGGCGCGTTGCCGCCGAACTGAGCGTGCGCGCCTTCATCGACGACTATGTCAGCCAGAGCGACGCTCTGCCGCCGCGCAAGACGGCCGCCCGGGCGCTGGAAAGCATAAACCACTGGATCCACCAGCAGGGCCAGAAAGACGAGAAGCTGAAGGGCATGGCGGCGGTTTTTACCGGCATCGTGCTCAAGGGCCACCGCCTGCACAGCTTCCACGCCGGCGACACGCGGCTTTACCGCCTGCGCGACGGGAGCCTGAGCCTGTTGACGCGCGACCACAAGCCCGAGGGCGCCGAAGGCAGCAATCTGATCACCCGTGCCGTCGGCATGGAAGAGTCGCTGCGTATCGACTACCGTGTCCACGACATCCAGCCGCATGACAGACTGTTGCTGTCGAGCGATGGCGTCCATGGACCGCTCGGCGACGCCGACATCGAAGCGATGCTGGCGGCGCG
>CAKZJB010000225.1 GCA_936940865.1 uncultured Asticcacaulis sp.
CCAATGCCGCGCGCCTGGCCGAAGGCCTGCGCGGCATCGCCGAGATCGAAGTCACCGGCCAGGACACCAACATGGTGTTCCTGCGCCTGCCACCCGAACACTGCGCGCCGCTGGAAGCGCACCTGAAGGCAAAGGGCATCCTGATCCAGGCCCTGTACGGCACGCGCCTGGTGACGCACCTGGACGTGACGGAAGGCGACGTAGCAACGGTGATCGCCGCGGTGAAGGATTACTTCAGCCGGCGTTGAACCCAAGCAACCAAGGTAGGCTGGGACGAGCGCAGCGAATCCCAGCAAAACCCCAAATCTCCAGCCAGTTGGGCGCTTCTTTGTTTATTCGAACTCCAATTCCCGAACTTCATCAGATGCGGCCCAATCCGATGGATACCAGCCTCGTTTCACGCAATTTGCAAACGAGGAATACGCCCATTCCGAGGGACTGCTTGCATGGCCGTGCTTCACCGGGTTGTAGTGAATGTAGTCAAGATGCCGACCATAGTCTGCCTCGTCGCGAATGGTGTGCTCCCACAGACGGCGTTGCCAGATGCCTCTCTCTCCCTTCCTCGCACGACTCGGCGAGATGCGCTCTCCTTGAGCCACGCTGCGGGAAAAACGGGCTTTGATCAAACGCCAGCGAGTAGAGAAATCAGCGTCGTTTTCCGGCAACTGCCAGATACAGTGCAAATGGTCGGGCAAGACCACTATCGCATCAAGCAGGAATGGATGCGCCTGGCGCACATGCCGGAAAGCGCTCCTCAGGTCAGCGATGTATTCGATCAGCAACGGCCTGCCGTGGCGATCGGCAAGATTGACCGTGAAGAAATAAGCCGCCCCGGAGGCGCGGCTGCGAATGTAGGTGCGCATGCTTCCTGGGACGCTGGGATTCGCTACGCTCGTCCCAGCCTACAAAGCACTTAGGCCAAGGTCACGCCGGCCGCGCTGCGCCTTGCCTTGGCGCGCGCCTCCTCGATGCTGTCGGCCAGCGCCAGGGCCACCCCTTGCAAGGTCGACAGCGCCAGCGACAGCGCGTCGGTCGAGGCCGTCAGCCCGAAGAAAACGCCCTTGGCGTGGGGATTGTTGTGCGGTGTGCGTTCGCCGGTGAGATAGGGCAGGAAGAGTTCCGGCGTATCGGTGCGGCCCGATTGTTCGAGCGCGGTCAGCACGCCCGCCACCGACGGGGCGTTGGTCAAGGCGACGACCCAGTCGATGCACGACGCACAGTTCAGCATGACCGACATCTGGTGCCACAGGCCGGGCAGGGCGTGGCAGAAGGCGTGGACCGTGCCCGCGACATTGGGGCGGAATTCCTTCGTGGCGGCGAACAGCACGCCCGATGTGCCGAGCGACAGCAGGGCGTCGCCGTCGTGGATGACGCCGACGCCGACCGCGCCGGCCGCATTGTCGCCGCCGCCGGCGCAAACCGGTACGCGCGCCATGCCCCAGGCCTCGGCCAGTTCATCGCGCAGGATTCCGGTCGGCGCGTTGCCTTCGTTGAGCCACGGCATATTGTCGGTGGTCAGGTCGCAGGCCTTGAGCATGGGGTCGGACCATTTGCGCTCGGCGACGTCGACCCACAGCGTGCCCGAGGCATCGGACAGGTCGGTGGCGGCCTCGCCCGTCATGCGCAGGCGAATATAGTCCTTGGGCAGCAGGACCAGGTCGGTCTCGTCCCAGGCCTTGGGTTCATTGCCCTTGACCCACAACAGCTTGGGGGCGGTGAACCCCGGCATGATCAGGTTGCCGGTCAGGTCATGGGCGCGCGGTTCGCGGCGCTTGAGTTCGGCGCATTCGGCGCCGCTTCGGCCGTCGTTCCACAGGATGGCGGGGCGGATGACCTTGCGTGCCTTGTTGAGCAGGACGGCGCCGTGCATCTGGCCCGACAGGCCGATGGCGCGGACCCTGGACCGGGCGCCGGCGTCCAGCTGGCTGACGGCGCTGTTGGTCGCCGACCACCAGTCGGACGGATCCTGTTCCGACCACAGGGGGTGGGGATGCGAGACAGTCAGGCCGGCGCGCGATTCCGCCGCGACCTCGCCCTTCTCATCAATGATGACGGCCTTGATGCCCGACGTTCCGACATCGATACCCAAGTACATTGTAAGTTCCTCCCGCCCTGAATAGTCTTTCGGACGTGCGGGCGCACGCGTCCGTGGGCGCAGAATGCTTTCGGCGCGTTATGGGTAATTATAAAAACGAACGTAATACTGTGGCTTTGGACGTACTGGCTTTATGTGTTGGCGTCTTGGTAGCGCTAACATGAGCTATAAGGGCCATTCCTTGCCCGCATTGTCAAGTGCTAAAATACGGTTATTAAATAAAGCAATTTTCGAAAATAGTAGAGGTGCGGAATGCACGGCTCCGCCGCGAGGCGGTGGGGATGGGGCTGCAAAGCGGACCGCGCGCGCGATGAATGGATTCGGCCATCGCGCCGGCGCACCGCCTGCGCGATGGCCGAATCGTGCGGCTCATCCCGGCTTTATGCGTAGGCGGTGCGGAGTAATACCAACGGCGATTGGCATTGACTCGATCGCCGTTGGCAAGGGCGACTGCCCGCCGCCGCCAATGCGGCGAGCCATGCGGCGTCTGAGCTAAAAAAACGAATACCAACGGTCATTCTTTATGACCGTTGGTATAAGGACGTTGGCGTCTGCGCCTACTTTCCTGCCGCCGGCTTGACCGTGACATGGATTGCCGAATCGTCCCTGAGCCATTTTGCGGCCAGTTCGCTCAGCCGCTTGCCGTCGATGGCCTTCAACTGGTCGTCGAGGTCGAGATAGGTCGTCCGCGCCCTTGGATCGGATGCAAGGTCGATCATCAGTCCAAACCAGTAGCCGTCGGTCAGCCGCGCCTTGGCGTTGCCTTGCAGTATGGGCTGACGCACGCGCTCGATCTCGTCGCGCGTCGGCGGATGAGCCTTGATGTCCGCGACGATTCTGCTCACCGCGGCCCGGAAGGCGCCGTCGTTTTCGGCCTTGATCGTCGCCATGATCTCGAAATAGCCGAAACCGGTGTAGTCGGTGTCCATGGCGCTGAAGGCGCCGGGCGAATAGTCGGCGCCTTCCTTTTCACGGAGTTGGTCGAACATGCGGTTCTGGACGACGCCGGCCAGGATAAACAGGCCGCGCGCCGCGGCCGTATCGGCATAGAAGTCGGTGGTAGGCCACAGGATGGCGCTGACGTTCTGGTCGGCGCGTCCGTCGTGGGTGAAGACGTACTCGTGCTGTGCCGCCGGGAATCCTGTCGCGTCGGAGCCGGGCGCGAACGGCGTGACGGCCGGCCGCGGCGGCAGGGTGCCGAAGGTCGCCGATGCCGCCGCCACGGCCTTGGCTTCGTCGACATCGCCGACGATGGTTACGGTGACCGGCGTGTCCCTCAGGCTGTCGCGGAAAAGGGAGGCGACGTCGTTCCACGGGATCGAAGGCGCCCGCGCGACGAGATGCGTGTCGTAGCGCCAGTCGCCGGGGTGAAGTACGCTGTTCATCTCATAGCCCAGCACGCCGCCGGGCGTCGAGCGCAGCGTGCGCAGCTGTTCCGGGATGTAGGCCTGATATTGTGCATAGCTCTGGCCGCGCAGGCCCGGATCGGTGGCATAGGCCATCAGGACCTGCATCTGGGTATCGAGGTCGGCAGGAGTCGTCTGCCCGCCGATCGATGAATGCCGCGAGGTCATTACGTAGCTGATGTTGACGCTTTTGCCGGCCAGGCTGCGCTGCAGGTCGCTGATGTCGAGCTTTCCCAGCCCCCCGCCGACGAAAAAGTCGGAGAAGGTAAGGGGCAGGGGGCGTGGCGTCTTCGGGTCGAAGCGGCGGGTGCCGCCCGCGAAATCGACCTGCACCATCACCTGGTTGGCCGCGTATTTCATGGGCTTGACGTTAAGAACCACACCGTTCGGGTAAACATAGTGGACGAAGCCGAAATCCTTGTCGGTCGTGTGGGTGGCCGGCGGGACGGGGGCGCCGAACGACGTGTAGGGCCAGTCCTTGCGTGCCGTGTCGGCATAGGCGGCCGCCTGCGTCCCCTGGATGCGGCTGTACTCGGCCATAACCTCCTGGGGTTTGAAATCGGAGATGTCGTCGCCGTAGTCGGTCAGGACCGGGCCGTCGCCGGCGAACAAGGTCTTGAGGCGGGCGTTCAGTTTATCCTGCGTCAGCGCCTCGGGCAGGGCGTCTATGATCTTCAGCGAATCGGTCAGACCCAGGGTGACGGTATTGTTGTCGATATTGGTCAGGACGGTGTTGGCAATGCTGCTATTGTCCCGCGTCGCATAGCTTTTTTCGAGATTGCTGCGCAGGTTGGGAATTATCACCTGCACCATGGCAGCCTCTTCCTTCGTCACGCCGTGGTCTGCAAAACTGCGGAAAACGTCCCAGGCCTGGGTGAAGGCGGCCTTCGACTGGCCGGGTTTAGGGACGACGCTGAGGTAAATATTGCGGCCGGTCTTGTAGTGCTCATAGAAGCCGAGCGAGGCCGAGGCGAACTGCGCCTCGCCCGACTGCTGCAGCATCTGGAAGCGGTGGTTCAGCAGGAAGCCCAGCACGGAGTCCTGCGTGCTTTCGATATCGCGCTCCTGGCTGTCGGGGCGGGTTTCCGGCGGCCGTACCCATGTGCCGGACATTTCGCGCGTCAGGCCCTTGAGCGTAAGGTCGAAAATGCGCACGCCGCCGGCTTTATAGGTGCCCCAGTCCGGCTCCTCCGGCGGCGGAGTCGTGGCCTTCCAGTCGGAGAATTTTGCCTTGATCTGTTTTTCGACGGCGGCCGGGTCGAAATCGCCGACTATGACCAGGGTGGCCAATTCCGGCCGGTACCAGGTGCTGTAGAAGCGTTTGAGCTCCGATGGCGGTGCGGTCTTGATGACGTCGGTCGATCCGATCGGATCGGAATAGTCGGCCATGCGCAGGCCGGGATAAATGAACTTGTAGAAGGCCGCTTCGCGGATGTGCACAGGGTTTTCGCGCACGCGTTCCTCGGACAGGACGACGCCGCGTTCGCTTTCGACGTCAGCCGGGGCAATCGTCATATTGCCGGCGACTTCGCGCAGGATGAGCAGAGCCTGATCCAGCGTCTTTGCGTCGCTGCGCGGGGCGTTGAGCATATAGGTCGTCGTCGAAGCCGTGGTGAAGGCATTGGCGTCGGCGCCGAAGGCAAAGCCGTTGCGTTCCAGCATCGGCTTGAGCTGGCCGTGCGCAATGCGGGTCGTGCCTTCGAACGCCATGTGCTCGACGAAATGCGCCAGGCCTTTCTGCGCATCGGTCTCCATCATCGAACCGGCGCGGATACGGAAGAGAACCGAGGCGGTGCCGACGGGCGTCGCATTCTTCTGGATGACATAGGTCATGCCGTTGGGCAGGCGTCCGTAGACCTGGCTGGCGTCGGCCTTGAGCGCCGATTGCTCCTGCGGAAAGGTGACGGCAGGCATCGGATGGCTGGCCGCGGGCAGAGCCGTAAGTGCGGTGGTCAGCAGGCAGCCCGACAGCAGCAGGTCGCGGATGGCCATGATTCTTCCCCCTCGAAGACGTTTGTTATGCGCAGGGGAAGATGCCGGGGCGCGCCCCTCGATACAAGCCCGGATTGAAACCAGTTCCAAATAAAATCAGACGGAGGGCGATGCCTGTGCCGGCAGCGGGCAGATCAGGTCGATCATCGCCTCGACGTAGGCGCGCAGGGATTCCGGCGGTTCGCCGGCGCGCATGCGCACCGACAGGGCCGTGTGGACGCTGGACGCCAGTTTCGCCAGCGTCTTCGGATCGGCATGGGCTGGCAGGTCGCCGTCGGCCTTCGCCCGGGCGAACAGCCACAGGAAGCCTTTTTCCATGTCCTGGAGCTGGGTCAGGATGGCTTCGCCGACATGGGGGTCGCGGGTGGCGTCGGTCAGGGCCGCGCCGATCAGCAGGCAGCCGCGCCCGCCGTCCTTGTCCATGACGCGGTAGATGTCGGCGGCGGTGCGGAAGATGCCCTTCATGACCTGCCGGAGATTTCCGGGCGCGCGGAAGGCGGCTTCGTAGCGCGGCCGCACAGCGGCGACATAGGCGTCGAGCACGCCCAGGAAGACCTGTCCCTTGTCGCCGAACGCGTTGTAGAGGCTGGGCCGGTTCAGCCCCGCCGCCTCGCACAGGTCGTCGAGCGAGGTGGCGGCATAACCCTTGTTCCAGAAGACCTCGCGCATGGCATCGAGCGCCGTTTCACGGTCGAACTGGCGCGGGCGGCCGCGCGGCTTCATCGATTCTTTTTGTACCATTTTGCACAAAATCCTTGACTGGGGGATATATTATGCCATTCAGTACAAAATACCACAGGGAATTCTGGAGGCTGAAATGTACGTGCGGACCCTCGCCATAGTGGCGGTAATGTCTTGTTTTACCACGATATCCTTGCCGGCCGTCGCCGGTGACGCGGACGAGGGCGCAAGCCTGACCCTGGCCGCGCCGGCGCCCAAGGCAGATTACATCATCGACGGCTCGCACTGGGTATGCTCGGGCACCGGCTGCCAGGCCGGCGCGGTCGATGCCATGCCGGCGGTGCGCAGTTGCAAGCACGTAGCGGCCGCGATCGGCGCCGTGACGGCGTTCACGTGGCGCGGCAAGACCCTGAGTGACGCCGACCTCGCTGTCTGCAACGCCGCCGCGCGCAAATGACGGCGGCGCAGTCTCTGCTGGCGGCCGTTTTCGCCCTGGCGTTACTGCACCTGATGATGGCGGGGGCGCTCTATGCGACGCGCATCCCGGCCATGATCCGGATGCGGATGAGCGCCCAGGCGACCTTGAAGCCTGGCGCGCTCGACAGCCTGCCGGCCTGGGCGCGCAATGCGGCCAGAAATTACAACAACCTGGCCGAGGCGCCGACGGTCTTCTACGCGGTCGCGCTGGCCCTGACGGCGATGGGCCGCGCCGACGCGGTGTCGGGCGGACTGGCCTGGACCTATGTCGGCCTGCGCTACGTCCATTCGGCCATCCAGGCGACTTTCAACCGGGTGATCGTGCGATTCGCGGTCTTTTCCCTGTCGTGGGTCGTGCTCGGCATCATGATCGTGCGCGGGCTATTCAGCGTCCTGGCTTAATCCTCGGGCTCCTGAAACGCGCTGGCCCACATCACGAAGGTCAGGCCGGCCATCGACCCAAGGGCAATGCATTGCGCAAGATCGGGGGTAAAGTCCAACATCGGCGTTACTCCATGCTCCGTATCCGGGGAAAGTCTCGCGCAGCCGCAATCAGGATTCGATCCGGTTTGGCTGAGGGTTTTGTAACGGTACGAAGGACCGCCTTGCCGGGGCCGTCGCTTCCGGCAAGGCGGTCCTTCGCCTGTGTTCGTTTACCCGCGTTAACTCTGCGGTGATGGAACCGGCGCATTCTGTCGGTCAGTGGAATGCGTAAAAGCGGGGCGAGACGATGTCGGCGTTGAAACTGACGGCAAGACCATACCGGCGGGAGGCCGCGCATCTGCGGTTCCAGGCCGACGTGCTGCGCGAAGTGGCGCGCAGCCTGGCTCAGCAGGGCATCGAGGTGGGCTTTATCGAGCGCGAAGCCTGGATCTGCGGCGTCGAAGCCAGCCTTTTGATGCAGGGCGTGCCGCCGAAAACCGCAGGCGGCCCGATATGATATAGTTCGCCGGAAACGCGAAGGTTGTTTTCAGCTACGCATTCGCGTATCGATTTCTAACGGCAAATCAGTTTATTATGCCCGGCAAAACCGGAGGCATCTATGCGCAGGCTGGAAACGGATGGGGCAGTCTTTCTGTCGGAACTGGCGGACGACGCCGAACTGCGCGCGGATATTCTTGAGGAGCCTGTACGCGGGCGCGACGCGATTACCCGGGTCTTTGCGCGCCTTGAAACCATCTTCACCTCGCAAACCGTCACCTACGAGCAGCGCGACAATCAACGCGACTACCGCGTCTGCCGCGCTGTCCTGACGGACGGCAGTCCTGTCGAAATCACGACCGTGGCCATTCGCGATTCGAGCGGCTGGGTCAGTTCCATCGCCGTGGCCTATTACCCCTTGCCGCGCGCCAGGGCGCTCGCCGCCAGGGTGCTTTCCGACACCTGAGGGCGCCCGGCGTGGACACGGCGCCGGAGGGGCGGTAATAAATCCGTCGTTGCCGAGGGGGATATCCAATGAATGCCGCTGCAGGACCGGTCATCGAGGTGTCGCCGAAAGGCGGCTTTCGCGTCACTTTGAACGGCGTCAGCGGGGAAGGCGCGACGGTCGCCGAGGCGCTGGCGCAATGCCAGGCCATCGCGAAACAGACCCACCACACGGAAAAGGGCGATGAAACCCTCGAAGCGCAGACGGCTGCGCGCCAAAGGGAGTTGCTGGCCAATAACGGCGCGATGCTGGGCAACCAGCTTCAATTCACGCTGATGGGCGGTGGTCCGGGATTCGGCCGTTTCCTGCCGTAATCCGCCATCTTGACGGCTTCCTGACGGCATTCGACGGCAATCATTCTTGGGGCCTGAGACAAAACCGGGGGTGGCGGTATCGAACCATTACACGCTCTGCGACATCATTGAGCCATACAGCGTTACCGGGGAAAATCATGCCTGCGCCGTTCATCACGACCGTGCTCGATCTGCTGCCGTCGGGGCATATCGATCCCGAGACCGGCTGTCAGATCCTGAGCGACGCCATAGCCCCGGAGGTGGGTGTGGGCACGCCCAGCGGCCTGCTGCGCCGGTTGAAGCGCTATTTCAGGGCCCAGCTTCAGGCCCTGTTGTCGCAGACCGCCGACCGCGTCGCCGTGGAAACGGCGCTGCAGCGGGTGTTCGACCTTGCGGCCGCTCATGACTATCCGGCCCTGGCCGAATTGCGCTGACTACATGGCCGGTTGGGGGCGGCCGTGGGCGGGCGGGGCGGCCAGGTAGGTGCGGATAAACTGCTCCTGGGGCGGCAAAGCCGCGACGGCGTGGTCGATCCTGTCTTTTATGGACGACAAGGCCTGTCGCAACTCCGTATCGCTCATCATGCGGGCCAGGCGGTGCCAGGTTTTCGGCGCGATGCGCTGGCCCATCATGACCTGAACCCATGAATCGGCACGGAAGAGGTCGCCGGCATCCTGATAGGCTTCCGCCGTCTCGCGGAACAGTTCCATCCGCTCTTGCAGCGTGTCCGGCACCGGCATGGCCTGGCGGTCGCGCCAGAAGGCCGTGTCATCGCGCTCCGTCGCCTTGTAATGAAGGATGACGAAATCCCGGATGCGCTCGAGCTCATGGCGCGCCAAAGCGTTGTAGCGGTCGATCAGGGGCTGGTTGACACCGCTGAAGGGGAAGAGTTGCGCCAGGCGCGTAACGCCCACCTGGAACAGGTGAATGGAAGTCGACTCCAGCGGTTCGATAAATCCGGACGACAGGCCCAGTGCCACGACGTTCTTGTTCCAGGTCAGGCGGCGGGTACCGGTCTGGTAGCGGATCAGGCGCGGCTCGAACAGGGGCTCGGCGTCGAGCATGCCCGCGAAGCGCTGGCGCGCGTCTTCATCGGACAGGTACTGGCTGGAATAGACCAGGCCGTTGCCCACGCGGTTCTGCAGCGGAATGCGCCAGCGCCAGCCTTCGCCATGCGCAATGGCGCGGGTATAAGGCATAAGCGGCCCGCGGCTCTCGGTCTGGACGGCCAGAGCCCTGTCGGTCGGCAGCCAGTGTGACCAGTCTTCGTAACCGGTTTTCAACGCCCCTTCGGTCAAGAGCGCGCGGAAGCCGGTGCAGTCGATGAACAGGTCGCCCTCGATGCGCTGGCCGGATTCCAGATTGAGCGCCGTCACGAATCCCGTCTCACTGTCCTGGTCGACGGTCTGGATACGGCCTTCGATACGCTTGACGCCGATCTTTTCGCTTAATGTCCGCAGGAAACGACCGTAAAGCACCGCGTCGAGGTGATAGGCGTAGGACAGGCGTGAGCCTTCGCCCCCCTGGAACCGTCCCTGTTCGGCGGCCTGGTATTCGAAGCCATAATTGCCGTAATCGCCGACCAGGCCGCGGGAGCGGGCTTCGAGCCAGACATGGTGGAACTGCGCCATCCAGTTCGATACGCCCATCTCTCCGAAGGCGTGGAGATAGCGGTCCTTGTCGCGCCCCCAGTTCTCGAACGCGATGGCCAGCTTGTGGGTGGCATTGGTGGCGCGCAGGAATTCCCGCTCGTCGATACCCAGGAAGCTGTGGAAGGTGCGGATGGTCGGAATGGTCGATTCGCCAACCCCGACGATGCCGATCTCTTCCGACTCGACCAGGGTGATGTCGAGAAGCGGGCCCAGGAACCGGCTGAGCGCCGCCGCTGCGCACCAGCCCGCGGTCCCGCCGCCGGCTATGACCACTTTTTTAACGGGCTTCCCCATCATGTCCGTCTCCCATCCCGTGTGTTATTATCGGTTCAGCTTATTGAGCAGGGTCGCGCGCAGGCGCCGTGCCGACCTGTCGTCGAGCGTACCCAGGGCCCCTTGCGCATGTTCCGGCAGGTGTGCCGCCGGCCGGCCGGCCGGGCCGAAGATATAGTAGTCGAACAGGGCCCGCCACGACTGCTTTTCCGCTTCGGGACGATCGCGCAGGGACAGCATGCCGTGCAGCAGCGTGTTCCACGGCGTGTCCATGAAGGCCGGCGACGTGTTCCACCAGTAGTTTACCAGGATGTTGAATGGTTCGAGCGCCTCGACATGGTGCCACCACAGGGCGGGATAGAAGAGGACGTCGCCGGGTTCCAGGTCGGCGACCTGGCCGGCGGCCATGGCCTCCCGGAAACCGGGAAATCGCTCGAAATCGGGAGTGTTGAAATCGACCATGCTGACGACCTGGCCGCCGGGCGTCGGTTCCAGCGGACCGGGATAGAGGTTCGCCACCTGATCGGGCGGGAAAAGCGTGAAGCGCCGGCGGCCGACGGCGCAGACGGCCAGGTTGTGCGACATGTCGAAATGCGCCGTCGCCGTGGTGCGGTTGCCGATCCAGATGCTGCCAAGCGGCGGATTGCGCTCGAACATGGGATGGTTGAGCACCAGGTCGTTCCGGCCGCGAAAGCCCGGCAGGTAGATGTCGAGGTCGGTCGAGCCGATGTAGAAGGATGGCGGGTTCGGGTCGTCGAGATGCGCGGCGATTTCGGCGAGGACGGCTTCCAGGCCGGCGCGGCTGCCGGAAAAGTTCACGCCGGTGATATCGGCGTTGTAGAAGAAGCGGCCCTTGATCTCGGGCGCGCCGCGATAGGCGGTCACGGGCCGGCCCTGGTAGAAGCCCTTGACATGCTCCATCGCGGCCTGGGGCGAGGCGAGGCCGGCCTCAACCAGCGGCCAGTCGCGGGCCACGCCCTTCATGATGACGGCGTCCTGGGCCGCCATCAGGTCGTCATAGGGAATCCTGTCCGGAGATACGCCGGTCATGACCCGGGTTTTCGTGGCAATGCCGCTCATCGGGGCGGATACTCCCTGTCTCAGGAATGGCGCCGGTGCGTTTTCAGCTCTATCAGCCTGCGCACGTTTCCGGTCGAATGGATGGCACAAAAGGCCAGGGCGAGGAAGCCGGAACGGTTGAGATTTTCAAGGGTTGCGGCATCGAGTCGCGCCAACGCGTCCTGGCTGACCGAAAAGAAATCCGTGAGCTCGTAGCTGGTGCCTTCGTCGATCCTGATTTCGATATTGACCGGCGCCAGCAGGCCCGCGGCCTGGAAGGCGGCGAACATCGCGTCGGCGGTCGCCATGCCGGCGTGCAGGGTCCTGAGCGCATTCAGGACACGCTCCAGGGCCGGGGCATTGCCGCCATGGGGCAGGAAAAGCGGATCGCCTTCCGTGCGGCTGATGCGGGGGTGACCGGTGTCGACCATGATCGTCCGTTCGGGGCGGTCTTCCGCGCTGCGCAGGCCGATGCTGAAAGGGCCGCGCGCCTGGATGGCGGGAATGTAGCGGGCGTGCCAGCCGGTCTCGTCGAGGAAGAGGTTCTCGTCCGCCTCAAGGCCCAAAAGCGCGAAGGCCTGGAAGCCGCCATTGCCGGTCTGGCGGAACAGGATCGGGTATTCGCGCTGGACGTCGGCGAATTCGGCAGGCACCACCAGCGCCAGGTTGATATTGTCGCCGAGGCTGCCGGCCGGCCGGGAAATCAGCCTCAGGTCATGGTGCTCGACATTATCCAGCATGACGGTCTGGCTCATGGGCGTTTCCTCGAAAGTGTCGTTGCCCGGGCGTTTTAGGCCCGTGACGGGAAAAGGGATATCGATTCTTGCAGTACGCAAAAAAAGGGCCGCGGCTTGCCCGCGGCCCTTCCAATTACGGCTTAAACCGTAAGGCGGTTTAGAACTTGTAACGCACGCCCAGTTGGTAGCGCGTGTCGAGTTCCTGCGCGAAGTACAGGTTGGTCTTGTCGCGGCCGTACTGACGGATGTGTTCCTTGTTCAGGTTCAGGCCTTCCAGGGTGATCTGGATCTGCGGCGTGACCGTGTAGTTCAGAGCCGCGTCGATAACGCCGAAGGGCTCGAAGTACTGCGGATCGCCTTGCGAGCCGACATTGGTGGCAGCGATATAGCTGTCACGCCAGTTGTACGACACCCGGCCGGACCACGGACCCTTGTCGTAGATGGCCGTGATATTGAACGTGTTCGACAGGCCGAGCAGCGGGAACTGCTGGGTGCCCGCAGGGGCCGAGTTGTCGAACTTGATGTCGCCGTTGACGGTCGTCAGGCTGCCCGAGAGACCCAGGCCCGTATCGCCGAAGAAGTGCTGGAACGCCAGTTCGATACCGTGGATATTCGCGGTCTTGTTGTTGACCGGGATATTGGTGTCGAAGGTGAACAGCGGATCGTTGGCGTCGGCCGTGATGTCGTAGGCGGCGAGCGTCGAGTCGACGAACGCCTGGTTCAGGTTGCCGCTGCCGTCCTGGTTGGCCTGGTATTCGGTCTTGGCGGCGTTCTGGTCGCCGTTGTGCTTGATCAGCAGGGCGGTCATCGTGAAGATGTTCACGTCGGTCGTGGCCTGGCTGATCGAGCTGAGCAGCGAAGCGGCCGTGCCGGAGCGCGAGCCGGTCTTGCCGGACGACGGGTCACGCAGGCCGAACCAGTTCGACTGAACGCGGCCGGTACCTACGAAGTTGTCGACGTCCTTGTTGTAGTAGCCGAGCGAAACGTAGCTATCCTTGCCGTAGTACCATTCGACCGAGAAGTCGACGTTCGACGACACCAGCGGCAGCAGGGCGGGGTTGCCCGAGGCGGCTGTCGGGTTGGTGCCGTTGATGGTCGGGCGCGGCGGCGTGCCGACCGACGTCGTGGCGTACATGTTGCCGTAAGCCGGACGGGCCATCGTCTTCGAGAACGACGCGCGGGCCACGACATGGTCGTCCGGGTGCCAGGTGAAGTCGAGGCTGGGTAGCCAGTTGTTGTACTTGCCCTTGCTCGAGATCGTCTGAACGCCCGTGCCGAAGTCGACGGTGAAGTCGTTGTCGGCCGTCCAGCGGATCGCCGTCGGGATGCTTTGCAGCGCCGAGGCGGTGACGTCGGTCGATTCATAGCGCAGGCCGGCGACCACGTCGGCGGGCTTGCCCAGGAAGTCGCCCTTCATCTGGAACTGGGCGTACACGGCCTTGACCTGCTCTTCGATGGTGTTGGCCGTCAAGGAGGTGTTCGGGATCTGCGTGTGATACAGGGACGATGCAGCCATCGCCTTGTAGATGTCCAGGGCATTGCCGCGGAAGGCGATGTCCGACTTGCCGACGTTGAAGTCCTTGAACAGCGAGCCGAGGTTGTAGGTCTCGACCAGGCCCGGCGCGTATTGCGCGACGTCGCCCGGATGCGAGATGCCCCAGTCACCCAGCGCCTGATAGGTGCTGCCGGTGGTGGTGGTCATGGTCGACTTCGAGACATCGACGCCGGCGTTGAAGCGGCTTTCGCCGTTCAGGTCGTAGCTGTAGTCGGCCTTGAACTCGTCGATCTTGTTGGTCTGGCTGTTGGTCGCGGTACGGCCGACCTGGGTGCCGAGGTCGCCCACGTCAAGCTTGCCGTTGTTGTTGCCGCGCAGGGCGTCGTTGACGGTGAAGTCCTGTACGGGGATGCCGCTGCGGAAATCGACCGAGTGCTGCGAAATGACCGGGGCGCCGAGCGAGATCAGGACCGACGAGGTGCCGTCCGGATTGTTCGGCAGAACCTTGCCTTCCGAGCTGTGGGCGTCGACGCTCAGGGTCGAGCGGTCGTTGATCGACCACTTGGCGTTGACGCCGAACGACGACAGCGTGTTCTTGAGGCCCATGAGCTGCTGCTCGAAGCCTTCGTCCTTCACGCCGTTTTCGTTTTCCTGCAGGTACAGGGCGTTATAGATGCCGGAAGCGCCCTTTTCGAAGGTGATCTTGTCGAACGGACGGTTGAACCAGTTGGTTTGTTCCGAACGCTCTTCCGAGGCCTTGTTTTCGATGTACAGGGCATCGACCGTGAACAGCAGCGCTTCCGACGGACGGAACTGAGCCGTGGCCATCAGGTTGGTGCGCTCGTTATGCGTTTCGGAGAAGGCATAACGGCTGTCGTTCGGATAGGCGATCAGCGAGCCGGCGGGCGGCGCGTTGGTGATCTGGGTCAGCAGCGTGTTGCCCGAGTAGCGCAGACGGCCGGAGGACGGCGCGTAGAACTGGTCGTAGGTGTCCAGGTTCCAGTTGTTCTGCGTGGCCTGACGGGACGCCACGTCCTTTTCGGAGTACTGACCGAACAGGGCGACGCCGAAAGTCTTCGCATCGTTGGTCCACTGGTAGGCGCCGGACACTTCCGGGGTCCACTCCTTGCCGTTGACCATGTTGTCGCCGTGCAGCATCTTCGCCGACAGCGAGCCCGACGAACCGGCCTTGCCGATCGGACGCAGGGTCTTGATGTTCAGCGTGGCGCCGATGCCGCCCGAAGCGACGTCAGCCTTGCCGGTCTTGTAGACTTCGAAGCCCGAAACCAGGTCCGAGGCCAGGTTCGAGAAGTCGAAGTTACGCGAGCCGCCGCCGGCATAGGCGTTGCCGGTGCCGATCAGGGCGATCGAGGCGGCCGGCATGACACGGCCGTTCAGCGTCGTCAGGTTAAAGCCCGGGCCGAAGCCGCGGACGGTGACGGTCGAACCCGAACCGTTCGTACGGTCGATCGAAACGCCCGGAATGCGCTGGACCGATTCAGCCAGGTTCGTATCCGGATACTTGCCGATGTCTTCGGCCGAGATGGCGTCGACGACGCCGGAAGCGTTCTTCTTGATGTTCATGGAGCGCTGCAGCGAGCCACGGATACCCGTGACGACGACAACGTCCGAATCGGCCTTGGCCGGCGCCTGGGCGAAGACCGGCGCGGCCATCGTGCACAGGGCCAGGGTCGAAACCCCGGTGAGCACGGCGGCGCGCACCGACTTCCCTCTATTACGCTTTACTGTATTCATCTCGTTCTCCCAACTTGATTGAAGTCTTGAAACTTCGGCATTGCTGCGTCGGCCACAATTGCGGAACAAGGCAAGAGCTGCGTACATACAACCGGCGCGCGCACGTCAAGCGGGCGCGTCCGATCGAGTATCAATGTGCGCAGGGAAATCCCTTGCGTTCTCCCGTCAATCCAGATTCAGATCCCAAGTATTCGGTGACCCGATCTGCTTTTTATGTGGTGCCAGCAGACGTACCATGACAACGCTGTCGACGCTAGATAGCGGTAACGGAATTGACACTTGTTTTCGTTCGTCCGTTGCAATTTGGACACAAATCGCTTCCGGCGCGGGGGTAATTTCCTGATTTTATTACCAAAACAGGAATACCCATGATGTGGCGCCCAAGGCTTCCGCCAAGGATTCGCCACAAAGACGAAAAGTGGCATTGACGCTATGGAAAACGCAAGTCACACGCGGACACACCTATTTTTTATTTTAAATATAAGTATTTTGAATTTTGTTTCTTGTGGTTGTCTTGTCTGGAATTTTGGATATTTCGGCAAAATAAACAAATAAAATCAATAGATTTTATAAATGGAAGCGATTTCACGTATGTTCCTTCCCGGCGTTCGGAGCGGTCCATTGACGGAAATTTGAAGTCGGAAATTCAGTAATAATACAATTTCGTCGGCACGGACCAACCGGGTCGGACGCGCCCCCATTTCACAATTATTGCAACTGCGATGATAAGCGCAACCCGATAGAGTGCATTGCTTTCCGCTACCGACGCGCCAATAGTGCCAGTTGATTTCGCTGCATTGCCGCGAAAAACGCGTTCCGCGAATCACCGCGTACGGGAACTTCGAATAGTCCGGGAGTATTTGTGCAATAATATTATAATTAAGAGCGCGGTCCTATTTGCCTTGCCCCGGTGCGTAGGGGAAGGCCAGGCCCTCGTAATAGCCCAGTGATTTTTCGGGCGCGGCGTAGCCCTGTGGCAAGGGGAGGCCGGACTTGCTTTGAAAGTAAGCGATCGAGGCGTCGCGCCACCATCTGGCTTCGCGCGCCTGGATGCGCAGATTGCTCGCCACCGCCCCGAAGCGCTGCGCGTCGACATACGGGCGCATCGTTTCCCAGGTCGCCTGCATGGCGCGGACCTCTTCGACGCCCTGGCCGTAGGTGATGACCATGTCGTCCCACAAGGTGTGTCCGTCTCTCATTTTGAAGGTCCACGGCACGTGGTGGAACCACAGCAGGTATTTCGGATCGATCGTCCTGGGATCGGCCCATTGTTTCGCGGCTTCGGCGGCGTATTGCGACAGGGCGTTCGACCCGGTCTTCGTGCGGTCGAAGCCGATGCCGTTGGCATCGGCTTTCGCGTAGTAGCAGGGGTTCCATTCCGGCCGCGCCAGGTCGCACACCCATGGGCCCGGGCCATAGTGGTGGCCGGTCGCCATCTGATGATGCAGGCCCAGCGGCGTCATGTATTTCACCACGGTTTCGCGCGACGCCATCATCATGCCGGTGACCGGCTTCACGAAGGCGGGGTCGTTGGAAAACGTCATGCGCGCCCAGTCTTCGGCGATGGCGCCGAGTCGTCCGGGTTCCACGCCAGCCGGCCGAAGCCGTACCAGTCGGCCTGGTTGAAGTCGGAGCCCGACCAGTTGCGGTCCGAGCCGGTATTGGCCACGCCCGCCATGCCGGTAAGCGGATGGTTGCCTATGCCGCCTTCGATGACCTTGGCGACCGTCGTGCCCGGCCCCTGGGCGAAGGTGTCGGCCTTCAGCGTTTCTTCGTATAGCGCCGTCGAATAGACGAGGTGCGTCGCCTGGCCGAGATATTCCTTGGTAATCTGGACTTCCAGCATCTCATTGGTCTTCGGCATGGCGCCGAAGAGCGGATGAAAGGGCTCTCGCGGCTGGAAGTCGATGGGCCCGTTCTTGATCTGCAGCAGGACGTTCGGCGCGAACTGGCCGTCTAGCGGCTGGAATTCATAAGAGGCCTGCTTGGCGCGATCGCGGGCGTCGTGCTCGGAATAGACGAAGGCGCGCCACATGATGATGCCGCCGTGCGGGCCGACGGCTTCGGCCATCATGTTGGCGCCGTCGGCATGGGTGCGGTGATAGTCGCCGGGGCCGGGCTGGCCTTCGGAGCTGGCCTTGACCAGGAAGCCGCCGAAATCGGGGATGGCGGCGTAGATCTCGTCCGCCTTGGCCTTCCACCAGGCGCGGACCTCAGGATCGAGCGGATCGGCGGTCTTGAGATGACCGATCTCGATCGGCGCCGAAAACCGCGCCGACAGATAGACCCTGATGCCGTAGGGCCTGAGCGTGTCGGCGATGGCGCGCGTCTTTTCGATATAGGGGGCGGTCAGGCTGTCCGGCTTGGCGTTGACATTGTTGAGCACCACGCCATTGATGCCGACCGAGGCGTCGGCGCGCGCATAGTCTATATAGCGCGGGTCTTTAAGGTCGGGCAGGCGCCACCAGTCCCAGATCGAACGGCCCGCATAGCCGCGCTCGACCGTGCCGTCGAGATTGTCCCAGTGATCGAGCACGCGCACCTTGAGTTTCGGCGCATCGGCGATGTCGAGCGCGTCCACAGGTTTTCGCGTTTCGATCAGGCTCAGGTAACGGAAGGCGCCGTACAGCACGCCCTTGTCCGTATTGCCGGCGATGACGGTGACGGCGTGGCCGCCGACGGTCGCCGTGCGGATGACGAAGCCCTCGTCGCCGAGTTTGGCCAGGGGCAGGTTCAGGCTTTTTACAATGTCCGATGACGCGGGCGTGCCGATGACGATGGCGCCGTCGGAAAGCTGTCCGGCCGTGACGTCCCCGGCCAGCAGGCCCGACAGGCCGCGCTTCAGTTCCGACACGGCGGCGGTGATGGTGGGGCTTGTACCCGCGGCGACGATGGTCGTTGCGTGGGCGCGGTAGGCGGGCAAGGTGGCCGCCTCGACCGGGCGGTAGCGCAGCCAGAGGTCGTAACCGTCCTCGGCCCGGGCCATGCCGGCGTTCAGACACAGGGCGACGCTCGCGGCGGCCATCAGCCGCAACCGGAAACCAGCCATCGTTTCACTCCCACAACGTTGTTATATCTACCAGTTGAACATGGTGCCGTCTTTCAGGCGGTTCACCGGCAGGTAGGCGCGCTTGTACGGATAGAGTTTCGCCTTGTCCTCGTCGAAATCGACGCCCAGGCCCGGCGCTTCGGAACAGTACATGAAGCCGCTCTCGAACCGGTAGCTGTTGGGGAAGACCTCGTAGGTGGCGTCGGTGTGGCGCATGAATTCCTGGATGCCGAAGTTCGGGATCGACAGGTCGAAATGCAGTGCCGCCGCCATGGTGACCGGCGACAGGTCGGTGGCGCCGTGACAGCCGGTCCGCACATTGTGCAGGTCGGCCAGCATGGCGACCTTGCGCAGGTGCGTGATGCCGCCCGTGTGAACGATGGTGGCGCGGATATAGTCGATCAACTGGTTCTGGATCAGGTCCTTGCAGTCCCAGATCGAGTTGAAGATTTCGCCGACGGCCAGCGGCGTCGTCGTATGGCTCCGGATCAAACGGAAATTGTCCTGGTTCTCGGCAGGTGTGGCGTCCTCGATCCAGAAGGGGCGGAAGGGTTCCAGGTCGCGGCCGAGCCGGCCGGCCTCGATCGGCGTCAGCCGATGATGGACGTCGTGCAGCAGGTGGACGTCTTCGCCGAGCGCCTCGCGTGCCGCCGCGAACAGTTTCGGCACCACGCGCATATAGGCCGCCGTGTCCCAGACGTCCTCCGCCGGCAGGTCGCTGTCGGCGGGTTCGTAGAATGTCTTGTGCTTGGAGACGCCGTAGGTGGCGTCCAGGCCCGGCACGCCGCACTGGATGCGGATCGCCTGATAGCCCTTTTCCTTGTATTCCAGCGCGGCCTCGACCGTGTCCCCGATCGATTTGCCGTTGGCGTGGCCATAGACCATGACGGCGCTGCGGCAGGCGCCGCCCAGCAGCTGATAGACCGGCAGGCCGGCGATCTTGCCCTTGATGTCCCACAGCGCCATGTCGACGGCGGCGATCGCCGACATGGTGACCGGGCCGCGCCGCCAGTAGGCGCCGCGATAGAGGAACTGCCAGATGTCCTCGATCTGGTGGGCGTCGCGCCCGATCAGGCAGGGAATGACGTGCTCTTCCAGGTAGGCGGCGACGGCCAGTTCGCGGCCATTCAGCGTGGCGTCGCCGATGCCGTATATGCCCTGGTCGGTCTCGATCTTGAGCGTGACGAAATTGCGGCCGGGGCAGGTGACGATGACGCGGGCGGCGGTGATGCGGGCGCGAACGCCGCTCTTGGACGCGGAATCATCGGACGCGGAACCGTCGCGTCCGAAGCCATCCTGGCGGCTGGTGTCCATCACGCTGCTACTCTCCTTGACTTCATGCCTGTGGCCGTGGGCTGCGGCCATAGGTCAAACCAATTCCAGATTGGACCGCCATGCGGCGGAATGCAAGCGATTTTGCTGGCCTCGCGGTCTTTCGCGTCTACCGGGGCGCGGAATCGAAGCGTCCGCGGTGTAGCGAGGAATACCGGACACCTCCGCACGGCCATGTGGCCAGCTATGCCAGTGCAATGAAGATTAAACGGAAACCATGCGCATGTGCCGAATATTTTTTCGGGGGAAAATACTTCCGGTCGCGAGCTGTGATGGTATGGCAATCTGAAGCCGGGGGACCGTTGCCTTGGGCGATATCCCGGAAGGGCCGACATTGTCTGCGAATGAATGGTCAGACCATGTTCCGGCGACAGGCCTGTTTTTCGCCACCAATGCCTGTGTGATACCAACGGCGATTGGCTTTGACTCGATCGCCGTTGGTATGAGCGCCATCTTTGTCCTGTCCCTTTCCGGTGTCGCCGCAGTGACGCCGATCGATTTCGCCAGTGGTCAGGACATTCGGCCCGTGCGCCTCCGTTCGCGAATCCAGTTGAAAGGCGGCGGCGAACCGGCATATTGATCCTTGTCATCATTCAGCCAGCCAGCCGATGTCGGAACCCAAGAAACTTTATCGCCAGATCGCAGACTCCATCGCGGCGGACATCGAATCGGGCCGGTACCAGCCTGGCGACCGCCTGCCGACCGAGCGCGACCTGGCCCAGGCTTATGGTGTCAGCAGGCCCAGCATGCGCGAGGCGCTGATCGCGCTGGAAATCCGCGGGCTGATCGAAGCCAAGCATGGCGTCGGCATACTGGTGCTGGAACCGCCGGTGCGCTCGGCGCAACCGGACGCGGAAATCGGCGCCTTCGAATTGATCGAGGCCCGCCGCCTGTTCGAAGGCGAGGTCGCCGCCATGGCCGCCACCCAACGGACTGACGAGAATATCGCCGAATTGGAACGGCTCCTCCTGGCCATGGGCGATCCCGACCAGGAAAAGGCCGAAAAGGCCGACCGCGACTTCCACTTCGTCATTGCGCAATCGACCGGCAACGGCGCCCTGGTGGCGACGGTGGAAACCCTGTGGGACTGGCGCTACCGTTCGCCGTTCGCGCGCAATATCCTTGAGCGCGCCGCCGACCTCGGCATGACAGACCGCATTTCGGAACACCGCGAGATTCTCGAGGCGTTGAAGGCCGGATCGGCGCCCAAGGCGCGCAAGGCGATGCACGCCCATATGGACCGCGTCATCGAGCACCTGTTGCGTGCGACCGAGCTGGAGGCCGTCGAATCCGCCAAGAGCCAGTCGGACGCCCAGCGCGCCGCCTTCGCCAACCGGTTCCGGGCGCTGCACCACCCTTGAGTCCTCTCCCGACCCGGACAAATGCTCCGTACCCGGAAGAGTGTGGAGAAAAAAAACCTGTTGTTTACAAATCGGGCGCACCGTCGCCAGGATGAATTCGTGACGCTCTTGTGAGTCTCGAATTGTCCGGGGCAGGTACCAGTAGATGGTAAAGGTTATTGCGGTTGCGTCCTACAAAGGCGGTGTCGGGAAATCAACACTGTCGGTAAATCTCGCGGCCGCGATACAGGGACTGGGGCTTCGTACCGCGCTCTTCGACATGGATTGCCAGGAAAGTTCGCTCGGCTGGTTCGGCCGGCGTCCGCCGTCGGATTTGCGTGCCGAGGCGGTGGCCGCGGAGGTGCTGGGCATCCGTATCGCCGTGGCGGCGATGAATACCGACATGATCGTCATCGACACGCCGCCGCGCGCCAGCGTCGAGGCGGAGGAGGCCATCGCCCACGCCGACATCGTGCTGACGCCGTGCCGGCCCTCCCTGCCGGACCTGGAAGCGATCCGCCGCACGGCAGCCCTCCTGGCGGAAACGGGCCGCACCGGCTATGTCGTGATCAATGCCGCTCCGCCGACGGCCACGGCCATGATCGAGGACACGCGTGGGCGTGCCCTGCGCCCCGGCATGCGGCTCGCGCCGACGGTGCTGCGCCAGCGCTGTGGCTACCGCGCCTGCTGGGGGTTGGGCCGCGGAGTGACCGAATTCGAGCCCGGCGGCAAGGCGGCGATGGAAATCCGGGGCCTTACGGATTTCGTCCTGCATGCGCTGGACGTCGTCTCGCCGGCCATCCTGCCGATCCTGCATGACGCCGGCCCGTCAGGGTTCCAGTCGCACCGTGCGGGTGCGGTAATTTAGCGTGACCCGATAATTCTGGAGAAAGCGGGCGCCCAGCGCCGCCTCGGCCTTCAGCGGCGACGTGCCGAAGGTGCCGTATACGGTTTCGGGATTGTCCTTGCGAATCCCGCCCGCCACGACGCCAGGCGCGCGGCCGATCCTGACCCCTTGTGCACCGGCATAGCCGTATCCCGTGACCGGAACAGCCTGTGCGGCATAGGTTTCGAGCCCGGCAAGCCTTACCGCCGCGGGCGTGGCGAACAGGTCGTACTGGCCGCCGCTGTCGATCAGGGCCGTCATGCGGTGCCCGGCGATCGCAATGGGCACGGTCGGGATATTGGTGTCGAGCCCCATCGGCAGATCGCAGGAGCAAGGCTTTGACGCAGCGGCGAACCTTACCGTCTGATTCGGGTAGTCGATGACCAGGATGCGCCCTTCCAGAAAGCTGTAGCCCAGGACGCCGGCCAGTGGCTTGCCGTCGGGGCCCGTCATGCCCTTGAGCCGGCTGGCGGAAAACTCCACGCGGCGGGATGAGGCGCCCGCCGACAAGTCCGCCGACGTATTGAAGAACTCGATGCGTTCGGTGCCGATGCCGGTGGCGGAGCCCACGCCGGGCTTGAGTTTCAGGCCCAGGCTTGTGGCGTAGTCGAGATCGATGGCCGAAGGCGAGGTGCCGTCGTCGAGGTCCATCCACACCGGCGCGGCGCCGTTGACCGATACCTGGATATAGACAAGGCCGTCGTGGAACACGGCGGGCAAGGAAATGTCGGCCTGTTGTGCCGGCGCGGAGGCGCAGCCGGACAGAAGGAAAAGCGCCAGAGCGGCGACGGCGGAAAATCTCAATGGGCCTCCAGGCGTGATTTTCGGGCAGCATAATACCAACGGCGATCGGCTTTGACTCGATCGCCGTTGGCAAGGGCGACCGCCCGCCGCCGCCAATGCGGCGAGCCATGCGGCGTTTGAGCTGAAAAAAACGAATACCGACGGTCATTCTTTATGGCCGTTGGTATTAGATGGGATCTGCGTCGAAACGATGGCCTTATCTGCGCACCGTCGCCGGCACGGCCTTCGGCGCCGCCCGCGTGGTCGTTGGTGCGCCCTTGGACCTGGCTTCGCCCATCAGCGTGCCGCAATCGGCGTCCTTCTGGCCGCCGCCGGCAATAAAGGGGATGGCGGCCAGCGGCGCGCTGACGGTCGAAAGAATGGCGGCCAGGCCGCCTTGGGCGACGGCGGGGCCGGCGTCGATGCCGAAGGTCGGCGCGGTCAGGTGGCCGCCGATGACGATGGGCGCCTTGATCCGCACCAGGCGGAACGGCTTGGGCTTGCCCTTGAAGGTGAACTTCATGCTCTCGTCATTGAGGTTGACGTGGCCCGAGCCATTGACCAGCACGACGCCGGTATCGAAAACGATGTTCCGCGCCTGCATCACGCCGTTGTGGATGCTGAAGTCGGCGATGGCGCAGCGGACCTCCGTCCGGTGCGGATCCTTGTTGAGCAGCATGAACAGGCCCTTCGTGGCGTCGATGCCCATCAGTTCGGCGAAGCTCTGGCGGATCATGCCGGCGGGCATGACGACGACCATGCGGCCGTCGGCGGAGCCTGCGGCCTTATGCACGGAATTGCCCGCGCCTGTGGCCTTCAGCCGGGCGTCGATGACGCCCTCCAGCGGCTTGCCGGCCTGGGTGATGAACTGCTCGACATGCAGCCCGGTCAGCCGCATGTCGACCGTGTTGGACTGGACGGCGCCGCGCGCGTCGATCGCGGCGGTGCCGGTCAGCCGGCCCTGCGGGAAGCTCATATCGATGGGATCGAGCGCCAGCAGGCCGTGGTCGAGCTTCACGCCCAGGCTGACGGCGCGCAGCGGCAGGTGCGGGGTGGCGACGACCGACTGCGCGCGATAACGGACCCGGGCATCCATGCCGCGGATGCGCTCGGCATCCAGCGAGGCGTCGGGCAGCAGGCGCCGGCCGGTGGTGGCCTGCGGCGCGGCCGCCAGGTGCGGCTTCGACGGCGCGTTGGCGGAGGTGGCGCCGAACAGCGAGCCCAGGTCCCTGAAGTCGAGCTTCGTCGACCGCAGGTCGCCGGTCAGGTCGGGCCGGCCCGTTTTGGCGATATCGACGGTCAACACGCCGTGCAGATCGCTGCCGCCGACGCGGCCGTTGATGCCGGTCACGTGATAGGTCCGGTCGTCGCGCGCGACATTGGCGGCGATCGAATAGGCAGGGGTATTGGGCAGCGCCAGGCCCGTCAGGTAGTATAGGTCGGCCAGGTCGCGGCCCTTGACGGTCACGGCGCCATCGAGCTGCCCCAGGTTGAACACGTGCAGCACGCGGCCCCTGGCCGTCATCACCGTGTCGCCGGCCCTGACATACATGTCGAACGGATAGGGGCGGCCGGTATGGACATCGAGCAGCGGTCCGCCGGTCGCTTTCAGATCGAAGGCGGCGCCGTTGAGCCTGCCTGTGCCCAGCAGGGCGAACGGCTGGCCGCCGCCGCTGGCGGTTTCATTGGCGTTGACCGTCGCCGTCATGCGCAGCCTGCGCTGCACGCTGGTCATGGCGAGGTGGCCGTTCCTGATGATGAAATTCCTGATCGGCGGCAGCCTGGCGCCCTTGCCGGTATCGGTGCCGTCGCTGAAATCCCAGTTCGCCCGGCCGGTCCCGTCCTGGTAGAGCGTGACGACGGGATGGTCGACCTCGAGCCGCGGCAGGACGGCGTGCAGGACGAGGAGCGGCAAGAGTTCGGCCGTGACGGTGATGCCGTCGATTTCGGCCATGTCGCCTTGCGGCGCGTCCTTTTCGGCCTTTTGCCAATCGGGCCGGCCGACCTTGAGGCCGGTCACGGTGGCGGTGGGCGTCCAGCTCCAGATGTGGACGCGCAGGTGACCGTCGATGCGGACGGGGCGATGCAGCTTGCCGGAAATGACGCTGGCCAGCGGCGGGCGCAGCCAGTCCCAGTCGAAGATCATCAGGAAGATCAGCAGCGCGACCAGCAGGATGGAGAGGATGCCTCCGGTCCAGCGCACCGGCGCCGGCAGCCCGGTCCAGCGGCCTTTCAGGCCTGTGCGGCCTGTGCGGTCAAGGGGTTGGGGCGCGGGGCTCGGGTCGTGGAGGGGTTCCGGCGGACGCGCCGGCTGGCCGGCTGCCGTATCCGGCGTTCCGGGGGCATCCGCATCCTTCTGATGCGGGCGATAGGAAAGGTCGTCACTGCTCACGGCCGCCTCCACGCGACGGAAGGCGAAAGGGTGGGCCGCCAGGCATCAGGATTCGATCGGAAAATGCCCCGGCTTTGGTTGCCGGGGCATCGGATTACGGGTGCGCCATCATGATGAGGACCAGTGAAAGCGAAACGATCGCGCCGGTCCCGATGATGGCAATACACTTGGCCAGCATCTGCGCCTCCTTTTGGAATCGGGGAGGAAAAAAGCCCCGCGGGTCGGCGGGGCCTGGACGCGTCAGGGCTTACCAGTTGTTGTCGTCGTCGTAGCGGCGATAGTGCCGGTCGCGGTCGTAGCTGTTGTAGTGGCGATCGTAGCGGTTGTCGTAGCTGTTGTAGCCGCCGTAATACCTGTTGTCGTAGCGATAATTGTTGTCTCGGTAGGCGTAGGAACGGTCGTAGCCGTTGTCGTAACCGTAGGTGCGGCACTTGGTCGAATCCTTGCCGATGCTGGAGCCGACGACGCCACCGATGACGGCGCCCAAAACGGTGCCGGCGCCGCGGTTGTGGCCGGAAATGCTGTTGCCCAGGGCCGCGCCCGCGACCGCGCCCACGACGGCGCCCGTCGTCTGGTTGTCCTTGGCGCGGCTGTAGCAGCTTTCGGCCGAGGCGAGGCCCGGCAGGGTGAGGGCGGCGGCCGCGGTGATGACGGCAGCGATCGAAGCGGTTTTGGTCAGGGTCTTCATGATGGTTGCTCCTTGAACTTCGGCGTCTTGCCGATCCTGGGAACCACAATAAGCCCGCCGACCTGAACGCAGTTTGAGCGGCGCGTTCATCTGCGTTCATCGCGGCGCGAGGGATGAATGCGGCCGTGCAGTTGCGTTTTTCGCGAAATTTTGCGCGTTATAGCTGTGTTAACGCTTGAGGTGGTATCGTTTGCATAACGGCCCCCCAGCCGCCAGGCGTCGTCCCAACGTTTCCTCCGCGTCGCCGTCTCCCTTCTGTGGCCGCCCGATGGGCGGCCTTTTCTTTTTTGGCGGAAAAAGCCTCCGGCCAGGCACCCTCGTCTTCAGGCACGTCAGGGATGACGCCATGACCGCGAAGTCCTTTTGTCTCACGCTGGTGATGCTGGTCCTGGCGGCGTCGGCCGCGACACCGGCGTCCGTGGCGGCCTCCCGGCACTGACCTTTATGCCGGCTGATAGGCCAGGCGAACGGTCTCGTCGTCGATCCGTTCGTGCGATATCAGGCGTAGCGGCGGTCGCGCTTCATGAAAGAACGGCTTTCCCTGCCCGAGGACAAAAGGCCGGATGTGAAGTTGATATTCGTCGATCAGGCCGAGCCGCGTCATCAGGCCTGCGATTTGCGGGCCGGAGACGCTGATGGTTCCCTCGGTCCGCGCCTTGATGTCGCGGATCTGCCTTTCGATATCGCCGGTGACAAGACGGGCGTTCGGTCCGACGCTGCCGAGCGTGCCCGAGACCACCCATTTGGGCAGGGCGCGCCAGGCGGCGGCGAATTCGCGGAACGCGTCGCTCCATTGCGCGTCGTCGTCGTCCCAGTAGCGCATGACCTCGTACATTCGCCGGCCGTAAACGGCGCCGGCGTGGCTGCGGACGGTATCGATCCAGTAGCGGAAGAGCCGGGGGCTGGGCATCGGCATGACAAAGGTGCCGTCGATGTCGTCGACATAGCCGTCGACCGACACGTTCATTCCGAAGACAAGCTTTGCCATGATTGTTGCTCCTGTTGCCATGCCTCCGCCCGGCGGTGCATCGCTTCTAATCTTCCACCGAAAGGTCCGTTTCGTCACGGTCGTATTCGATCAGGTCGCCCGGCTGGCATTCCAGGATCAGGCACAGCTTGGACAGTGTGTCGAAGCGCATGCCCTTGACCTTGCCGGTGCGCAGCAAAGACATCTGCGTCTCGCTGATTCCGATCTGGGCCGCCAGGTCGCGGGCGCGCACCTTCTTCCGGGCCAGCATGACGTCGAGGGTTACGCGGACGGGCATCAGACGAACTGCTCCAGCTCGGTCTTGAGCGCCACGCCCCTTCGCGCCAGCAGATACAGGGTAAGTCCGATCAGGCCGATGGTCAGGTTCTCGATATCCAGGTTGAAATGCAGGCCGCTGAAGCCGCGCAGATTGTCGTCCAGCCATTTGGCGAAGGACGGCGCCAGGGCCAGGGCGGCCGCCGCGCCCATCATCAGGCAGCGGCCCGTGCTTTTCAGCCCGCGCACCATGTTGGGACCGAAGGCGTCGCCGCGGCCCATGCGCGCGAAGACGTTGGACAGCTCCCACAGGGCGCAGAGGTAGAAGCCCGGCGCCAGGATCGACGACAGCCAGAAGCCAAATACCTTAAGCACATTGGCCCGGGCATCACCCATGACCCAGGTTATGGTCCTGTATTCGACCACGCACTGGGTAATCAGGGTCAGGGTCAGGCCAACGACGACAATCTTGAGAATCATGCCGCCGGCGTGCGGCGAAAGCGGGCGAACGGACATGGTGGTCTCCTTGACGTAAAAGGTAAAATTATTTGCGTTAGACATATAAAAATTTAAATTTAACTTAAAGTCAATGATAATTTGTCCACGCAGATGTGGCCCGACGCGCGCCGTCAGGATCGCGATCGGCTCGGGTTTGCATGAATTCGTAGTCGTCGGGAATATCGAGGCAGACCAGCCGCGCCGTTTTCAGATGCGGCTTGAATTCGCGGCTCACCCGTTGCGGTGGATCTTTTCCATGACGAAGACGATGTCTTCGAAATGCTCTGGTGTCAGCGGAGCGACGGCGTCGTTGTTCACACCTGCCGGCTCGCCTGTCGGGCTTGACATTGTTTCACTAAAGAACGTAGCTACCCCTTATAACACAAAATTGGAGGATGCCGAAATGCTGTCGAGACGCACTCTTTTCACCGGGGCGGCAGGCCTTGGTGTTGCCGGGAGCCTGACGGCCGGCGTGTCGCTGGCGGCGCCGGCGGACGGGCCGTTCAAGGCCGACTGGGGTTCGCTGGCCGCGCAGTACAGGACGCCGGACTGGTTCCGTGACGCCAAGTTCGGCCTGTGGGCGCACTGGTCGGCGCAGTGCGTGCCCGAGGCCGGCGATTGGTACGCCCGCAACATGTATATGCAGGGGCAACGGCAATACGACCATCACCTCAAAACCTACGGCCATCCCGCCGACACGGGCTTCATGGAGATAGACAATCTCTGGAAAGCCCAGAACTGGAATCCGGACGAACTGCTTGATCTCTACAAGGACGCCGGGGCGAAGTATTTCGTCGCCCTGGCCAACCACCACGACAATTTCGACAATTACGCCTCGAAGTTCCACGACTGGAATTCGACGCGCGTCGGTCCGATGAAGGACCTGATCGGCATCTGGGCCAAGGCGGCGCGGGCACGCGGCCTCAAGTTCGGCGTGTCGAACCATTCGGCCCATGCCTGGCACTGGTTCCAGGTCGCCTACGGCTACGACCCGGAAGGTCCGCGCGCCGGTCAACGCTACGACGCCTGGAAGCTGACCAAGTACGACGGCAAGGGCAAGTGGTGGGAGGGTCTCGATCCGCAGGAACTCTATGCCGGGGCCGTGATGCCGATGCCGGATGGTCTCACCTCGATCAAGGCGGCGAACGATTTCCACGAGGCCCACGACCGCACGTGGGACGAAAATCCGCCGCTGGCCAACCCGGCCTTTGTCCGGCAGTGGTACCTGCGCTGCAAGGACCTGATCGATTCCTACCAGCCCGACCTGATTTATTTCGACAATACCGAACTGCCGCTCGGCCAGGCTGGCCTGGATATCGCGGCTCACTATTATAACGCGTCGCTGGCCAGAAGCGGCAAGGTCGACGTCGTAATCAACGCCAAGAACTTGACCGACGACCATCGCGCGGCCCTGGTTGAGGACGTGGAGCGCGGTTTCCGCTCCGGCATCGAACCGCTGCCCTGGCAGACCGACACCTGCATAGGCGACTGGCACTACAATCGCGAGCGCTACGAGAAGAAATCCTATCTCGGCGCCGAAGCGGTGATCCACCGCCTGTGCGATATCGTGTCGAAGAACGGCAACCTCCTGCTCAGCATCCCGGTGCGTGGCGACGGCACGATCGATTCCGAGGAACGCAGGATCGTCGAACAGATCGGTTCGTGGACCAAGCGCTTCGGCGACGCCATCTACGGTACGCGGCCCTGGACGGCGGCGGGCGAAGGGCCGACCGAAGTCGCCGGCGGCATGTTCGGCGAAAGCAAGCTGAAGGGCTTCACGCCACAGGACATCCGCTTCACGACCAAGGCGGGCGCGCTCTACGCCATGACGCTGGGCCGCCCGGGCGAGACGGTTACGATCGAGTCTCTTGCCAGGCATTCGGTGCGCCGCGTCGAGGTGGTAGGTCATCCCGCGCCGCTGGCTTTCCGCCAGGACGGCAAGGGGCTGCATGTTACCATCCCGGCCGGAGCGTCCCACGACTTCGGCGTGGCGCTGAAGATCATCGGGCGGGGGCTGGTGGCTGCCTGACGAACAGCCTTGCAAGCCGGTTATAATCGCGCCTTAATTCAGGAGCATGACGGGTGTAAGAAGCTCCCCGTCGGAGGTTGTACCATGCTTGCGTCCCGTATCGTCCTTTCGCTTGCCCTGTTGCTGGCCGTGCCGTGCGTCGCCACGGCCGACGATGAAGTCGTGGCGTCGAATGCGCGCGCCAAGACTCTGCCGACCGAGGCCGACATCGCCAAGGCCAAGGCCGATGCGGCGGCTGCGGCGGCCAAGCCCGCGGTGTCGCAGGACCTTATGATCGCCCGCCTGAACCAGGCCGCGCCGGCGTCCGACCGCGCGCCCGCCGCCTATGCCGAAGCCGCGCCGCAGCCCGACACCCGGCGCCAGATCCATGGCGGCGCGGGTGTTTCCATCGGCACCGGCGGCTATCGCAGCGGCTACGTCTATTCGCTCATACCCGTCGGCGAAACCGGAACGCTCGGCATCGCCGTCAGCCAGACCGATTTCGGCAAGACCTATGTCCCCTATGGCTATGGTTACGGCTATGGCTATCCGGGCTACGGCCGCTACGGATATGCGCGCGGCGGCCGGATGCAGTCGCTGGCCCTGTCCTACAGCCAGGACGAGACGAGCGAGACGCACGATCCCTCGACGCCCGAAGGCTGCGCCCCGGGCTTCCGCGACGGCGACCGCTACCTGGAGCCGCTGTGGGTGACGCGCCTGCACAACGACCAGTCGTGCGCGGCGTCCGCGGACAAGCCTTAATCCTTGCGGCTTTCAAATTCTCTGACTAAAGTCAGAGAATGGATCAGCTTCAGCATATCCGGCGTTTCAATCGCCTCGTGACACAACGCATCGGTGTGCTTCAGGCCAGTTATCTCGGCCAGGGGCGGCCCCTGGGCGAGGCGCGGCTGCTGTTCGAGATCGGAGAGGCCGGCGCCGATATCCGGGACCTGCGCATGCGGCTGGATCTCGACTCCGGCTATGTCAGCCGCACCCTGCGCGCCCTGGAGGGGCAGGGACTTCTGACGGTCGAAAAGTCGCCCGCCGACGGCCGCGTCCGCATCGCCCGGCTGACGCCAAGGGGCGTGGAAGAGGTCCGTACCTACGACGCCCTGTCGGACAGGATGGCGCGGTCGCTGATCGAACCGCTCGACGACGGCCAGCGCGCCCGGCTGGTGGCGGCCATGGGCGAGGTCGAGCGCCTCTTGCGCGCCTCGGCGGTGACCATCCAGGTCGAGCCGCCTTCAGGTCCGGATGCGCGCGCCTGCGTCGGCCATTATCTGCGGGAATTGTCCGAACGTTTCGATAGCGGCTACGACCCGGATAATGCCGCGCCTGCCGACGACGCCCAGTTCACGCCGCCCGCGGGCGTCTTCGTCGTCGCCCGGCTCGATGGCCGCGCCGTCGGCTGCGGCGCGCTGAAGAGGCCCATGGCCGGGACCGGCGAGATCAAGCGGCTGTGGATCGATCCTGCGACGCGCGGCCTCGGCATCGGTCGCAGGCTTCTGACGGCGCTTGAGGACATGGCCCGCGACATGGGCCTGTCGCGGGTACGGCTCGACAGCAACCGGGCGCTGACCGAGGCCATCGCGCTCTACGGGAAATGCGGCTATGCCGAGGTCGCTCGTTTCAACGACGATCCCTACGCCCAGATGTGGTTTGAAAAGCCGCTGTCATGACATTCTTTATCCGCGGACGGGGCGCGGTCATCGATTTCGATATCGAACCCGGGCCGATAGGGCGGTTTCAACGGTAACCGGTTATTTTGCAATGCAGCGAACGTTTCCTTTACCAACCTACTGTAGAGTTGTACCAGGAGGGTGGTATGGACAAGGCGTATCGATTCACTTTCTACGTCGACACGGACCACCGCGTGCTGGTCGTGCGGCTGATCGGCGCCATGCCGGCTCACGAATTCCTCAACCGGCTGTTCGAGGCCTACGACACGGTCGCCGAGCCGTGGACCTATAACCGCATCATGGATTTCCGTCGCTTTCGCGGCCTGTTGAGCGCGGACGATATCGCCGAAATGGGGCGCCGCTGGATGGCCATGGCGCCGCCCGACTGCAAGCGGACGCGCCTGGCGATCGTCGGCAGCGGCATGGGACCCGACAGCGGCGGGCCCACGGTTTCCCCGCACGTTCCCAATCGCCTTGTCTGTCATTTCAGCGACTACCACCTGGCCCGCGACTGGGCCATTTCGACCGATGAGGCCGCCGTTCGCGAAGACGCGGGCGAATGGGCGATCATCGGCGCCGATCACGACCTGTCGATCCAGGCCTGACGCGCGAAGTTTGCGGCATCCTTTCACCCGAAGGTTGTTTCTTTCGGTTTCTGTTTTATAATCCGACCGGAGCGGCACCGGGAATCGCCGCGTGGCTTTTGGGTGTAACGCGTCGGGTGCCGGACGTGGACCGGCGCGGCGTGTGCGCAGGAGATCGAGTCTCGTGGATTCAACGCTTTCCGGTGCCGCGGCTCAAGGGGGCACGATCCGGGGTTTCGCCGACGCCGAGGGTCTGTTCCGGGCCTTGATGGCCGGGGTCACCGACTACGCCGTTATCGTCCTCGATACCGAGGGCAGGGTCGTCATGTGGAACGACGGCGCGCGGAAGCTCAAGGGCTATGCCGCCGACGAGATCATGGGCCGAAATTTCGCGGTCTTCTATACGCCTGGGGACCAGGCGGCGGGCGTGCCGCGGGAAGCCCTGCGCGTCGCCGCGGCGGACGGCAAGTACGAAGACGAAAGCCTGAGGGTCCGCAAGGACGGCTCCACCTTCTGGGCCAGCCAGGTCGTCAGCCCGATCCGGGACGGTGACGGCCGGATCACCGGCTTCGTGAAGGTGACGCGCGACATCACCGCGCGCAAGGCCGCCGAGGCCGAAATCCAGGATTATGTCGAGCGGCTGAAGCGCAGCAACCAGGAACTGGACGACTTCGCCTATATCGCGTCGCATGATCTCAAGGAGCCGATCCGGGGCCTCAGCAACAACGCGAAATTCCTCCAGGAAGACTTTGCGGACGTGGTGGGCGACGACGGGCGGCGCCGGCTCGACCGGATGATCTACCTGTGCGGCCGCATGGAATCCCTGGTCGACGACCTGCTCTATTTTTCGCGTCTCAGCCGCCAGGACCTGGCTGTCCAGGGCGCCGACCTCAACCGCGTCATCCGCGATATCGAGCTGATGATGGACACGACCCTGCGTGAACGCAGCGCCGTCATCGTCATTCCGCGCCCCCTGCCGACAATCGTCTGCGACGTGCCGCGCGTCACCGAGCTGTTCCGCAACCTGATCACCAATGCCGTCAAGTACAACGACAAAGCCGAAAAGCGCATCGAGATCGGCACGGCCGGCCATGAGGGGCCTGCGCCGGTCTTCTATGTCCGCGACAACGGCATCGGTATCGAGCCCCGCTTCTTTTCCGACATCTTCCGCATCTTCAAACGCCTCAACGAGGAAAGCGACACCGTCAAGGGCACGGGCGTCGGCCTGACCTTCGTCAAGAAGATCGTCGAGCGGCATGGCGGCCGCATCTGGCTCGAATCCGAGCCCGGAACAGGGACCACCTTCTTTTTCACGTTGAAACCCCCGGAGGGACATTGAGCATGCAGGCCATTCCCGTACTCCTCATGGTCGAGGACAATGAGGACGACTACGAAGCCACGGTTCGCAGTCTCAAGAAGAACCATTTCGTCAACCCGGTCCACTGGTGCCGAAGCGGCCGCGACGCGCTCGACTTCCTGGGGCGGATGGGCCGGTACGCCGACGCCGGCGTGCCGACGCCGGACCTGATCCTGCTTGACCTCAACATGCCCGGAATCGACGGGCGCCAGGTCCTGAGCACGGTCAAGGCCGATCCGAAGCTCAGGCACATTCCGGTCATCGTGCTGACGACGTCAAGCGATGCCCGCGATGTCGAAACCTGCTACGAGATCGGCGCCAGCACCTATATCCAGAAGCCGGTCAGCTTCGAAGGCCTGACCGAGGCCGTGCGCACCATGAAGGACTACTGGTTCGGCGTCGCGCTTCTGCCCAACCGGGAGAAGGCCGCGGAAAAGAGTGCCTGATGGATACGCCCGGCGACATCCAGGCCGCCCTTGACGCGCCCGTCGTCCTGCTGGTCGACGACAATCCCGACGACCGCGAACGCTATGTGCGGGCGCTGAAGAAGATCGATCGCACGGACTATCGCTATCGCGAGGCCGCCGGCGGCGAGTCGATGATGAAGAGCCTCGCCGAGGCGCGGCCGGACTGCGTACTGCTCGACTATTCGCTGCCGGGGCGCAACGGCCTCGATCTGCTGCGCGATGTCGTCGCGCAATATCCCTTCCTGCCGGTGATCATGATGACCGGCCAGGGCAACGAGAATATCGCTGTCCAGTCGATCAAGGGCGGGGCCCAGCATTACCTCGTCAAGTCCGACGTGACGCCCGACCTGCTGCACGAAACCATCACGGCGGCGATCCGCCACCGGGCGCTGGAATATGAGCGCGGCCTGCTGATCGAAAAGCTGACCGCCAGCAATACCGAGCTCGAACGCTTCGCCTATGTCGCCTCGCACGACCTGCAGGAGCCCATCCGCATGGTGGCCAGCTTCGGCCAGATCCTCAAGCAGGACTATGCCGACCGGCTCGACGATACGGGCCGCGAATATCTCGACATCGTGCTCGAGGCCAGCCAGCGCATGCACGGCATGATCGGCGACCTTCTGACCTATTCGCGCGTCGGCAGCCACGCCATCGAAAGCGAGATGTTCGACGGCGACGCCGTGCTCAAGACCGCGCTCGACAATCTGCGCGAACTGATCCGCGAGCGCGGCGCAGAAATCGAGGCGGAGCCCTTGCCCCGGCTCTACGGCAACCCCATCCAGGTGTCGCGCCTGCTGCAGAACCTGATCGCCAACGCCGTGAAATATCAGGCGCGCGGCAACGTCCCCCGTGTCCGCATCCAGCTTGCCGAGACAGACGAACACTGGCGGCTGTCGGTCGTCGATAACGGCCTGGGCATCGAGCCGCGCTATCTCGACCAGATCTTTCAGCCGTTCCGCCGCCTGCACGTCTGGGAAAGCATCCAGGGCACGGGACTGGGCCTGTCGATCTGCCGGAAGATCGTCGAAAACCATGGCGGCGAGATCTGGGCCGAATCCAACCCGGGGCAGGGCGCGACCTTCCACTTCACCCTGAGGAAGCCTCGCGCAGGCGTGAAGACAGGTGAGTGGACGAATTAAGCATTTGTTAATATAATTTAATTTATGGTTGTTATTGCGCACAATATCGCGCCAAAAATCGCAAAAAATACGACCTTGGACTGTATTTCTGCAGGGGGCGACCAGGAACGGAGGACCAGCATGGTCGGCCAGGCGCCATATTCGGATATTTCCAGCACCGGCGCATCGCGCGATTTCCGGCCACGGCTTCCGCAGGCGTCCTGCCTGCGCCAGGCGCGCGTGCTGCTGGTCGACGACGCCCGCAACGACATCCTGCTGGCCAAGCGCTACCTGTTCGGTTCGCGCGGCATGGGCTGCGATCTTCATACGGCCATGTCGTCGCACGAAGCCATGGACGTCATGGTGGCGCAACTGGAACGCGGCGAGCCCATCGATCTGGTCTTGATCGATATCAACATGCCGGGCGAAAGCGGCTTCCAGCTGCTCGACATGATCCGCGCCCAGCCGAGGCTAGGGCGCGTGCCGGTGGTCATGTGCACGGGGTCGAGCCATGACGTCGATCGCCATCAGGCCATGCATCTGGGCGCCGTCGGATATGTCGTCAAACCGCCGTCGCTGGAAAAGCTGCGCGACATTCTCGAGGTCCTGCCCCTGCTCGATATCCAGGAGGACGGCGAGGGGCTGAGGCTGTCGGCGATCGGGGCCGCCTGACGGTTCCTGTTTAACGCGAGCGGCCGGATATCGCTTTTTTATTTTTTTGCGCTCATTTCCGGAGGGCTGGTATAGCTGGTGGCGCCGGTGACGGCGGGTGGGACCGGACGCGGAGCCGGTATCGAGGGAACGGTGAAAGACGGACGGCCTGCGCGCGCTCATGCGGTGACCTTTGCCGGGCGGATCGCCGCCTATGGCGGCGAGACAGGCCGCCTGATCGCTGCTTTTGACTGGGGCCGCACGTCGCTGGGCCCGATCACGACATGGCCGCAAAGCCTTAGAAGCGCCGTGGGCATCATCCTGCGCTCGGACGTCGCCATGGTCATGCTGTGGAACGAGGACGGCGTCATGCTCTACAACGACGCCTATTCGGTCTTTGCCGGCGGCCGCCACCCGCAGCTGCTGGGGTCCAAGGTCCGCGAGGGCTGGGCCGAGGTCGCCGACTTCAACGACCACGTCATGAAGGTTTGCCTGGCGGGCGGCACGCTGAAGTTCAAGGATCAGGATCTGACGCTCTACCGGCACGGCGGGGCCGAGCAGGTATGGATGGACCTCGACTATTCGCCATTGCCGGGAGACGACGGCGAGCCGGCCGGCGTTCTGGCGATCGTGGTGGAGACGACGCAGCGCGTCATGGCCGAGCGGGACCTGCGCCGCAGCGAGGCGCGCCTGCGCGAAAGCCAGATGCAACTGCAACTGGGGCTTTCCGCCGGCCGGATGTCGGTCTGGTCGCGGGACTTCTCGAACGGCGTCATCACCCGGTCCGAAAATTCCGATACCCTGCTGGGCACCGGCCTCACCTACGAAGACTTTATGACGCATATTCCGGAACCCGACCGGACAGGCAACCGCGCCCATCTCGAAGAGGTGATCGCCGGCCGCGCAGAGCGCTACGACCGGGAATTCCGCTACGACCATCCCGACGGCCGCCAGATCTGGCTGCACAACCAGGGCTTCGTTGTCCGGGACGATGACGGCAAACCGTTGCGCATGCACGGGGTCTGCATCGATGTCACCGACCGCAAGACCAGCGAACTGCGCTTGCGCGACAGCGAGGCGCAGTTGCGCACCCTGGCCGAAACCCTGCCCGCCCTGGTCTTCATTACCGACGCCCGGGGCGCCAACATCTATACCAGCAGCCAGTACCAGGCCTTCACCGGCCTGTCGGCCGAAGCCCTGATGGGCGAAGGCTGGCGGGCGGTGGTCCATCCGGAAGACCGCGACCGCGCGGCCGCGACCTGGGAGGCTTCGTGGCGCGCCGGCTTGCCATACCAGGCCGAATACCGCTTCCGGCGCGCCGATGGCGCCTTTCGCTGGCATGCGGTGCGCGGGGCTCCCGTCTATGACGGCGACGCCATCATCCGCTGGGTCGGGGCATGTACCGACATCCATGCGCACAAGGTGGCCGAAGCCGAACTGCACACGGCCAATACGCGTCTGGAATCCGAGATCGAGCAGCGGACCCGCGAACGCAACCGCATGTTCGAACTCAGCAACGACCTGTTCGCCATCGTCGGTTTCGACGCCGTGCCCAGGACCCTGAATCCGGCGTGGTCGCGCCTGCTCGGCCACAGCGAAGACGAACTGTTGTCCCGGCCCTTGCTCGACCTGATCCACCCGGAGGACATGGACCGCTCGCTCGAGACCCTGGCGCTGCTGGGCGCCGGCGGCATCGTCCAGCATTACGAAGGGCGTATGCGGCGCGCTGACGGCTCTTATGCGCGCATCGCCTGGGCGGCCGTACCCGGGGACGGCGCAATCTATGCCGTGGGCCGCGACGTTACCCAGGAGCGCGTGCGCGAAGACGCGTTGCGCCAGGCGCAGAAGATGGAGGCCGTCGGCCAGCTGACCGGCGGCATCGCCCACGACTTCAACAACCTGCTGGGGGCCGTGCTGGGGTCTTTCGACCTGATCCGCCGCCGGCCCGACGATCCCGAACGCGTCCGCCGTTTTGCCGAAAACGGAATGCAGGCGGCCGAAAGGGGCACCCGCCTGACCGGTCAGTTGCTGGCCTTTTCCCGCGCCCAGCGCATCGAGACCAGGCTGCTGCATGTCGCGGCGGTGGTCGACGGCATGCGCGACCTGCTGGCGCGGACCCTGGGGCCCATGATCCGGCTTGCCTTCGATCTCGACACGGCGCGCATCCCGGTCCTGTCCGATGCGACCCAGCTGGAAATGGCGGTTCTCAACCTGGCGATCAATTCGCGCGACGCCATGCCGGACGGCGGCCTCCTGACCATATCGACCGCCGTGCGCCATATCCGGCACGATCCGGAGTTGAAACGCGGCGACTATATCGAGCTTGCGGTCGCCGATACCGGTGCCGGCATGACGGCCGATGTCGCCGCGCGGGCGCTGGATCCCTTCTTCACCACCAAGGGCGTCGGCAAGGGCACCGGGCTGGGGCTCAGCCAGGTCTACGGCATCGCCCGCCAGGCCGGCGGCACGGTGCGTATCGAAAGCGTGCCCGGCAAGGGAACGACCGTACGCGTCCTCCTGCCCGGGGCCGAAGGCGAGGTTGCCGCCCGTGACGATATCGCATCCCATGGCCCGGCCGCGGCCGCGGCGCCGGCCAGCGTCCTGGTGATCGACGACGATCCGGATCTCAGGCAGACCCTGACCGGTGCGCTTGAAGCCCTGGGCTTCGAGGCCAGTGAGGCGGCGGACGGCCCGTCCGGCCTGGCGATGCTGAAGGCGCGCCGACCCGACATGCTGCTGGTCGACTTCGCCATGCCGGGAATGAACGGCGCCGAGGTTGCGCTGGCGGCGCGGGCGCTGCATCCCGACCTGCCCATCCTGTTCGCCAGCGGATATGCCGATACGGAGGCGATCGAGCGCGTCCTGGGCGAGGACGCCGCCATTCTGCGCAAACCGTTCCGCATCGACGAGCTTCAGGCGGCGCTTTCGGGCGTCATGCGCGCCGTCAGCCGCGAGTTAATCTGACGGTTGAGTTTCTCGCCCTTCGGGCGCACAGTTAAGGACCGCTTTAGGTGAGTCGCGTTCCGGACTGACCGAAAGAAGGCGGGAGACAGTGCGCGGAAACCATGAGAGTACCGGACGACCTTCCCCATGACGTCTCCGTGCGGGACGACGGCATGGAGGTCAAAAAATATCCGTTCCTGTGGACGGTCGTTGTCCTGAGCCCCTTGTGCGCCCTTTTCTGGTGCGGCGTGATCTGGGGCGTGGCGGCCTGGTTCGGCAGCGCTTAACCCGCCTCGGCCGATATCCTGTGCAACATGGCCAGGGTGCGGAAGGTCCCGGTGGATGAGAAACGCCGTGTGCCGAACGCTGTCAGCAGCCGCGTCCGGCCGGGTTGTCCCGGGAAATGGATGAAGAGGTCGCCGTCGACCAGCGCCACGCGTTCGTCCGCGATATAGGGGGCCAGGTCGCCCGTCACGCTGTCCGGATAGGCCGCGCGCATGATCCGTACCGAAACCTGCGTGAGATCCGTGACATCGGGAAACGGATTGGCCCGGATCAGGGCGCGGAGCCGTGCGGCGTCGCGGAGGATGACCGGGACGGTCTTGCCGAAGCGCTTGACGAAGGCGGCTTCCAGTTCGGCTTCAAGCCCGGCGGCGTCGCGTCTTTCGGCATCGAAGAGGAGGTTGCCCGATGAAGCGACCGTGCGCACCCTGTCATAGCCCAGCTCTTCGGCCAGGCCCTTGAGATCGGCCATTTTGAGCCGTGCGCCCTCTGGCAGGACGACGGAGTAGAGCAGGGCGATCCACGTCATGATCTTGCAGTATCCTTATTTCCGGGAGGCATGCTTCGACTGAAATTTGACGCGTATCGGCGCCTGATGGCTTCACCTTTACGAAAAGGAGACCGCCATGGCCAATCCGGAAATGCTCAAGTCCTGCATCGCCCTGTGCTGGGAATGCCGCAATGAATGCCAGCATGCCCTGTTCGACCATTGCCTGAAGGTGGGCGGCAGGCACGCCGAAGCGGCGCATGTGCGCATCATGAGCGACTGCATCGAGATGTGCCAGACGGCCGCCGACTTCATGACGCGCCGGTCGGACCTGCACGGGGCGGCCTGCGCGGCCTGCGCCGAGGTCTGCGAAGCCTGTGCCCGGTCGTGTGAAGCGATCGGCGGCGACGGCATGACGCATTGCGCGGACATTTGCCGCCGCTGCGCCGAAAGCTGCCGCGAAATGAGCCGGATGCCGGAAATGGCGTAATGCCGGCAGGAACAGGGAGGCCGACGATGAAAATCGCAAACCTGCTGGCGGCAATGATGCTGGCCGCGACGACCCCGGCGATGGCCGCCGACAAGCCGGATGCCTTTGTCGCCGCCGCGGCGCGATCCAATATGGCGGAAATCGAACTGTCGAAACTGGCCCTGCAGAAATCGCAGGACGCGCGCGTGCGCGACTTCGCCCGGCGGATGATCGACGACCACATCAAGACCGGCAACCTGCTGGCCGTGGTGGCCAGGCAGGAGCATATCCCGTTGCCGGATGGCCTCGATGCGGTTCATGCCGCCAGGCTGGCGGACCTGACCGCGATGTCGGCCGGCTTCGATCGCGCCTATGTGGACATCATGGCCGCCGACCACGCAGCGGCCGTGACGCTGTTCAGCGACTACGCCGGCACGGGAGAGGACCCGTATCTGAAGCGGTTCGCGCAAAATACCCTGCCGGCGCTCACCGCGCACAAGGCGATCATCGACGCCCTGCAGGCGATGATGTAGCGCGTGACATTATTGTCTGAGTATTGTACCTGTCGCTGCCATAAAACAAATCATGGGAGCGGATATGAAAAGCGTGGGCGCGGCGGTGCTTGTGGCGTTGGCGGCATGGGGCGCGGCGGACGCGAAGCCGCCGGCGCGCCCCACCTGGATGGCCGACAATGGCAACGGTACCTATGCCAATCCGCTGTTCTATGACGAATTTTCCGATCCGGACATGATACGGGTCGGTGACGACTACTACCTGACCGGTACGACCATGCATTCGATGCCTGGCCTGCCTGTCCTGCATTCGAAGGATCTGGTGAACTGGGACTTCGTCGGCTACGCCGTGGACAAGCTCGACCTCGGGCCGGCCTATCGCCTGGAAGACGGGCAGAACATCTACGGGCAGGGCATATGGGCGCCCAGCTTCCGCTATCATGACGGCACCTGGTATATCTTCAGCAACGTCAACCACGCCACGACGCAGATCTTCACGGCCAAGAGCCCGAAGGGGCCGTGGACGCGGACGCCGATGAAGAAAACCCTCCACGACCTGTCGGTGCTGTTCGACGACGACGGCAAGGTCTATGTCGTCTGGGGCTATCAGGAGATCCACCTGGCCGAGCTCGACTCGACCCTGACCGACATCGTGCCGGGCTCGGAACAAATCATCATTCCCCGCGACGCCGGCATGGGCGAGGGCAGCCACTTCTACAAATGGGGCGACACCTATTACATCCTGAGCGCCGAATGGAACGGGATGCGCATGGCGGCGGCGCGGGCGGAATCGCCGCGCGGGCCGTACGAGGTCAACCGCGCCATCAGCGTCGACGAGGATTTCGGCCAGGTCCAGGGCTATCGCGAGGACGGGGACAGGCCGCCGTTCAGAATCAACCCGCCCGACCCGTCGAAGCACGGATGGGGCTCGATGCATCAGGGCGGCGTGCTGCAAACCCAGAACGGCGACTGGTGGGGCTGGTCGATGTACGATTCCAACTCGGTCGGACGGCTGACGGCTTTGTCGCCGATTACGTGGAAGGACGGCTGGCCCTATTTCGGACTTCCCGGAAACCTGACGCGCACGCCGCGCGTGTGGGTGAAGCCGAACCTGCCGCAGGACACGCCGCATGCGCCGTATCAGCGCAGTTCCGATTTTTCGGAAGCGACGCTTATGCCCGTCTGGCAATGGAACCACGTGCCGGTCGACGGCAAATGGTCGCTGAGCGAACGGCCGGGTTATCTGCGCCTGCATGCCCTGCCGGCGACGGGCCTGCTGGATGCGCGGAACACCCTGACCCAGCGCGTCATGGGGCCGCGATCGAGCGCCACCGTCGCTTTGGACGTCTCGGGGTTGAAGGCGGGCGACGCGGCCGGCCTGTCCTTGTTCAACCGGCCCTATGGCTGGATCGGCGTCGAGAAGACGCACGGCGGCCTGTCGGTCACGCGCTTCGACGAGCAGACCCAGGCGCCGGTGCGTGAGACGATTCACGCGACGCGGATCTGGCTGCGCGCCGACTGCGACTTCCTGACCGAGACGCATACCTTCTCATGGTCGACCGACGGCAAGACCTTTCACAAGCTCGGCGCGCCGTTCGTCACGCCGTACCAGCTCAAGACCTTCCAGGGTGTGCGCTACGGTGTCTTCGCCTTCAACACCACGGGGCATGAGGGCGGCGTCGCCGATATCGACTCCGTCACCGTGCATGAGCCCGATGCCGCAGGCTTAAAGCCTATACCGTTCGGCCGCACGATCTTGCTCGAACCTGCCGGCGGCGGCGCGGGCCAGGTGCTGACGGTGCTGAATCGCGGCCTTGGCCGTGTGGCGCTGCTGAAGGGCGGGAAGGCGATGACGGTAATGGCCGACGGTTCGGTCGCGTTTGCGGCGGATACGAAATCGCCGGGCCAGACTTTCCAGTGGATGGAGACCCTGACCGGCGAAATCATCCTGATGTCGCTTGAGACCAACCGCTATCTGCGGCTGGACGACAAAGGCGTCCTGCATGCCGACAGCCCGGGACCACTGCCTGACGGCAAGGACGGCGTGCGATTCAAATGGACGACGATTCAGAAAAAATGAAAAAGGACCAGGCTGCTTAACAGCGTGATAAAAAACGCCGCCGTCCATTTCCGGTAGCGACGGATATAGCCGCGGACTGTCGGACTCATGTCGTCCGGCGTCTGTGCGAACAGGACCTCCTGAGTGGAGTTCCTTGAGGAAAGGACGCCTGTCGGCAGCGGCGGCAGGCCCTGGTTACGCAGGTGGATATTGTAATAATGCAGGGCATCGTTACCCGCGACGGCGAAAATGATGAACAGCACGGGAAGGGCCAAAACCGTACCGACCTTCGTCGCGATCACAAACCAATGGATGAGGGCCTGCATCTGTTTCCCCTGACAGACGCGCAATTATACCAACGGAGACCGAGTCGAAGTCAATGCCGTTGGTATAAAAGCCGAATTGCCAGGCCGCTATGAGTTGTCCTTGTCCTCGCCGTCCTTGTCCTCTTCGGTCGGCTCGACCGTGCCGGAGCCGACGATCTTGCTTTCGACCGTCTTGGGATGGCCGCGGAAGCGGACATCGCCCGAACCCGTGACATCCGATGTCAGCTTGTCCGAGGTATTGAGCTCGGCGTCGCCGGAGCCCGACAGGGTGACGCTGGCGTCGGCAGCCGCCAGGGCGGAAAGGTCGGCGTCGCCCGAGCCTGCGACGGCGAGCGTCAGGGTTTTCGTATGCCCGCCGCCGTTCAGGTCGCCGCTGCCGGTCATGCGGACGTCCATGCTTGGCTGGTCATAGCCGCGAATATCGAGATTGCCGCTGCCTTCGACGGCGAATGTCTTCACCGAGGGCGCGGTAATGGTGATGTGCAGCCGCTCGGCGCCGTCGTGAATGGCTTCCAGCCCGTTGGCGCCCAGGTGGAGCGTCACGATGTCCTGCTGCTCATCCAGCGTCTGGCCGTCGCTCAAGGACAGCCGGCCGTCCTTGAACACGACCCGGGCGATCTGCGAGGCCGGGCCGGTGACGCTGATATGGGCGTCCGGCGCCTGGACATAGGTGACGTCTACCGGCAGGTCGATGGTTACGCTGTCGCCCGCGAAGGCCAGGGTCCTGGTCTCGACCGGTTCGGGCGCCGAAGGTTTGGCGCGGGTGACGCGGACGTGGTCGCCGAATTTCTGCGTGGTCAGCGTCCAGTCCTGGGTAGCGAGGTCGTGGGTGATGATGGCGCCGGCGCCGGTCAGGCAGGCGACGGCGATGCCGGCGCAGGCGGCGGTGGTGAGAAGCAGAGGGCGGAGCATTGTCTATTCCCCAATCAAATCTTTAAGCGTCGAGCGCGGGCTTGGCCACGCGGTAATGGAGGCGGGCGTACCAGATGATGCCGTTGACCAGCCAGATGGAGGCGGCCACCGTCAGGCAGCCGATGGCGGCGG